>NZ_WBSX01000070.1 GCF_009823375.1 Francisella noatunensis subsp. noatunensis
TTAACAATATATCTCATCAATACATTAGAAAGTTACAGATAGACTTGAATAATAGACCTAAGAAATGTTTAAATTACTTGACACCTAATGAAGTACATTTTGGTATCTCTATAAACATTGAGAATACAATCTAGCGACGAATTAACAAATAACTACGTGAATGTCAGACATAAAATTTCTAAAAAATTATTATTTTGTGAAAAAAATATCCAACTTCTGTGAGCTTTCTTTTTGATTTTTCACATTTTTAAACATATAAAGTATCATTAATTACATAATAGATCGCATCCTGCGAAAATTCCTCACCTAAATTACAAGCATCATCAAGTGATTTAGCATCAAACATAAAACCATTTTCTTTGTGCTTAGATGACTTATCAAAACCATTAATTTCATAGAACCAACTATATGACTTTTCTAGTTGATTTCTTAATATTTGATTTCTAGCTATATTTTCTTGATCTTCAAGAAGCTGATTAAATGGATTGTATGCTGTAATAATCGCAAATTGGTTAGGATACCTACTAGGTAATATAGGAACTTCAAATTTAGTTGTAAAATACCATTCACAAAAATCTAAATTAGAATTATTATTCATAAGCCCTTTAGCTTTTGCTCTAATTGGCTACCTGTATGGACACCAGTAAGCGTTTCTACAGGCTGACCTGCTTTGAAAATTATCATAGTTGGTATGCTTCTTATACTAAATTTAGCAGCTAGACTTTGATTATCATCGACATTAACTTTGACAATCACAGCTCCTGCATAATCTTTTGATAGCTGATCAAGTATCGGCGATAAAGTCTTACAAGGACCACACCAGTCAGCATAAAAATCTACTAATATTGCTTCATAGAACTATTTATTAGTTTATCAAAATTAGCTTCATCTGTTTTTATTACTTTACTTAATGCCATATTTATTTCTCCATAAATGTCACATTTGCTCTTATATTAATATCTTGAGATACAGATACTGGACTATAGCTACTTGCATCACTTTCATTATAAGCTGCTGACTTCATTAACATAACCGTATTTCTAGGCTTATAGCCATCTATATCAATATATTGTATTGACTGAATAGTATAGTTGCTATTAGTTTGTTTATTAAAATTAGTAAGGTAGTCTTTTGTATCCTTAAAAAGTTGTATCATAAGCTGCTGTTTTGCAGCTTCTACTTCTTTAGCAGGAGGATTGTAATCTAATACTTTTACAGCTAATCTCTTTCCAGAAGATCTGTCTTGATTTTCAATTGCTTGTTGTAATTTATTTAAATCACCTTGAGATATTCTAGATTGAAGTTGTATCGTAATATTGATAGCACCACTATTACTAGTATTTTGCTCAATATTTTTGACTTTCCAGTCGGATTTTACAATGTTGTTTATACTATCTGTAATTTGATTTTCTATACTATTTTGCTTATCCAAAGTAGTTGTTGCATAGCCAGTTACTTCGACAAGTATACTATCACTTTTTATAGTGGTTTCAGCTTGAGTTGTATACTTGATAGTATTGTACTCGACACAATTATCCGAATTTGCTACTGCAAAAGATACTGAACCAACAAGCCCTATTAAACAAAATGGGATTAATCTCTTCATATATACATCCTTTAAGAAATATTTCTATAAATTCAGTTTAGCAGATATTAAAATATTAAGCAGGCCCAATTTCAGCAATTGTTACTAACAATTATATTATATCATGAAGAATATCATCTAATGATTCTAAAATTTGCTCTTTAATTTCATTTTCAAATGGAAAATCATCAGATGTTAGCTGAGATTTTACAAAGCTCTCTAGAAGTAGATGCTGAGCGCTTTCTAAAGTCAGGCCTCTTGAATGTAAATAGAAAAGAGCATCTTTATCAAGCTCCCCTATTGTTGCGCCATGAGTACACACTACATCATCAGAGAAGATTTCTAATTCTGGTTTTATATTAATTTCAGCCTTATTGCTTAACTGAATATTTTTATTATTCTGAAAAGCTTGTATTTGCTCTATGCCTTTGTTAACTACTGCTTTTGCATTAAACCATGTTTTAGAACTTCCATTAGCAACACCACGAAAGTTTACATTACTATATGTATGAGATGCATTATGGTTAACTAAAAAGCATGCATTAGCAATAGCATTATCAGCAACTAGATATAATCCTCTGATATCAAATCTTGAATGTGGCTTATTTAGATTTACTACGAAATCATTTCTAAGTAGTCCATCCTTATTCAGCAAGCAAAATCCATTAAACTCCGCAGCACGATCTAAATTAATCAAATAATTAGCAGTAGTAATTAACTGGGTGTTATTTGGGTTATCTGCATTATTTGTAAAGTTTACCTTAGCAGATTCTGCGACATTCACATCTAAAAACAAGTTGATAGCAGAATTTTCAGTAAGACTTACAAAGTCAATATCCAAATCTAGATTTGCAAATATATCGACATCTAACTTCAATGAGATATTAGTTAGCTTATTTTTAGCCATATCTGTATTTATAAATATAAGGCTAAGAGAGTCTTTAGTATCTTTAGGTATATTTATTGCAAAGTGCTTAGAATTTTTGATAGCTAATCTAGACATGGTTCTGTCATCTCTATGTAGCTCTAGAGCGCTAATATGGTTCAATTTTTTGTTATAATCAATAGCCAAAACACCATCTAGTATTATTACAACATTTTCCTCAGTATCAAATTTAAAGCCTTCTAAATAATCCTTAGACTTGGGAGAATCTTTAAGCATTTCAGATATACCACTTTTACTATAAATAGTAGCTAAGTTTGTATATTTCCAGCTTTCTTGTTTAGTAGTTGGTAGCGATTTATTATCTATTAACATTTTTAATCAACCTTTAGCTATTTAACCAAGAATAACCTTTTTCTTCTAGCTCAAGAGCTAGCTCTTTACCACCTGTTTTGACAATTTTACCATCAGCTAAAACATGGACAAAATCAGGTTGTATATGATCTAAAAGTCTTTGGTAGTGTGTAATAACTAAGAAGCTTATCTCTGGAGATCTCATAGTATTCGCGCCTTGAGATACTACCTGAAGAGCATCAATATCTAATCCAGAATCAGTCTCATCTAATATAGCAAGCTTTGGCTCAAGCATCATTAATTGAAGCATTTCATTACGTTTTTTCTCTCCACCTGAGAAGCCTTCGTTAACTCCACGCGACATATATTTTTGATCTATCTTTAAGACTTGCATATTTGCTTTTAGCTTTTTCATAAAATCTATAGCATTGATTTCTTCTTCGCCATTTTGCTTTCTAATGCTATTTACAGCTGTCTTTAAAAATTGAACATTACTAACACCAGGAATCTCAATAGGATACTGTAAGCTTAAAAAGATACCCGCTGCAGCTCTTTCAGATATAGATAGATCATCTAAATCTTTACTGTTAAATGTTATCGACCCTTGTGTAATCTCATAACCATCTTTACCAGCTAAAACATTACATAGTGTACTTTTACCAGCTCCATTAGGTCCCATGATTGCATGGACTTCACCTTTGTTAACTTTTAGATTTAAGCCTTTTAGAATCTGTTTCTTTTGTTCGCCAACACTTACATGTAAATCTTTAATTTCTAATAACATTTTATTAACCTTTTAACTTATATAATTCTAAAGTTTAACCAACTGCACCTTCTAAACTAACTTCCATTAGTTTTTGAGCTTCAACTGCAAACTCAAGTGGTAACTTTTTAAATACTTCTTTACAAAAACCATTAACAATCATAGCAATTGCATCTTCTTCCGAAAGACCTCTTTGCTTACAATAGAAAAGCTGATCATCAGAGATCTTTGAAGTTGTAGCTTCATGTTCAATTTGAGATGAATTGCTCTTATTTTCTATATACGGGTATGTATGTGCACCACAATTATGCCCTATGAGTAATGAGTCGCATTGAGAAAAGTTTCTAGCATTAGAGGCATTAGGCGATATTCTCACAAATCCTCTATAGGCTTGAGAAGCCTTACCTGCAGAAATACCTTTTGAGATAATCGTACTCTTAGTATTTTTACCAAGATGAATCATTTTTGTACCAGTATCGGCTTGTTGAGCATGACGAGTTAAAGCTACAGAATAGAATTCACCAATTGAGTTATCTCCACGTAATACTACTGAAGGGTATTTCCATGTAATTGCAGATCCTGTCTCAACTTGTGTCCAAGAGATTTTTGCATTTTTGTGACAAACGCCTCTTTTAGTAACAAAGTTGTATATACCGCCCTTACCTTCTTTATCTCCTGGATACCAGTTTTGCACTGTAGAGTACTTAATCTCAGCTCCATCTAAAGCAACCAGCTCAACCACTGCTGCATGAAGCTGATTTTCATCACGCATTGGTGCTGTACATCCTTCTAAATAGCTAACATAACTTCCTTCATCTGCGACAATCAATGTTCTTTCAAATTGTCCAGTATTCATCGCATTTATTCTAAAATATGTTGATAATTCCATTGGACAAGTAACACCTTTAGGAATATATACAAATGAACCATCACTGAATACAGCTGAGTTAAGTGCCGCATAAAAGTTGTCACTCTGTGGAACTACAGAGCCTAAATACTTTTGAACTAGTTCTGGGTACTTCTGTATTGCTTCTGATATAGGACAGAAAATAACTCCAGCTTCAGCTAGTTTTTCTTTGAACGTTGTTACAACTGAAACTGAGTCAAATACCGCATCAACAGCTATATTTTTAACTCCAGCTAGCATTTCTTGCTCATGCAGAGGAATACCAAGCTTGTTATATGTCTCTATAATCTCAGGATCAACTTCATCTAAACTTTTAGGATGATCTTTTAATGATTTTGGCGAAGAATAATAACTTATTGCTTGAAAATCAATAGCAGGATAACTTAAATCAGCCCATTCAGGTGACTTCATCTCCAACCATTTTTTATATGCTTTTAAACGCCATTCCAATAGAAATTCAGGCTCTTTTTTTCTTGCAGATATCAAGCGGATTACATCTTCATTAAGACCCGCATCGATAGTCTCAGCTTCTATTTCAGTTACAAAACCATATTCATAATCTTGCTCAATGATTTTATCTAAATTTTCGCTCATACTTTAACTTCTGCCCTTATTGTTGACAATATCATAGATTGATGTTTTTGAAAGTAGATCTAGCAATTGACTATTTAAAACTCTCCAATAACTACTTACCATACAGCTTCCCAAGCTACATTTTTTATGTAAATCACAACATTCTGTAAGATTCACATCTTTCTCTACAGCTTTAACGACATCTAGAACAGTGATGTTTTGTGGATCATCAACTAATGTGTAGCCACCCTCTATACCGCGTTTAGATACTACAATATTTGATATTGAAAGCTGATTTAACAGTTTTCTAACTGTAGGAATATTTAGCCCAGTAGCTTCAGCAATTTTTGCAGCACTGTAGGGGTTTAAGTTATTTTCAGCAATTGTTACAACCACAAGTAAACCGTAGTCGAGTAATTTACTTATTTTAAGCATAATTAACTCTAATCTATACTAATTTAGTATCATATGGTAGATATAATAATATTTATGATGCTCAATGTAAATTAAAAATTTGATTATTTTATAACCTTAGAATAGTATTTCTAAATAGTTAACCACTACAAGTGTTATTATAACAATTAATCATGAGAATAGCTATTTTAGGTGCAGGACAATTAGGAGTCTATTTGATTCAACGATTAAGTCTAGATCATCAAGTTTCTATAATAGATTTAGGTGAAGAAAAATTAGGATTCATTTCATCTGCTTTTGATGTCCAAACAATTATTGGAGATGTAACAAAACCTAATATAATGATGGAAGCTAATTTTAAAGATACTGATATGATTATTGCTGTAACATCTAATGATACTACCAATATAGCAGTATGTGATATGGCTTATAAGCTATATAAAACACCATATAAAATAGCGCGAATTCGTGATACAGAATATAATAGATTTCCAAAATTACTCAATAATATAGACTTAGTTATAAAATCTTTTTTTGAAACTACAAAAAGATTAGAGCAATTGATTTTTCTATCTGGAGCTTATTTCATATCGACATTCTTTGATAAACGTGTGCAATTAGTTGGAGTTGAGGTTTCACAAGATTCATCACTTATTGGTTTATCTGTCAAAGACATATATCTTGGTTTAGGAGATATTAAAGTTGATATGATTTCAGTTCATAGGGGTGGGAATAAGCTAGATATTAATGATACTGATATTTTAGTTGAACCTGGTGATAGAGTTATGTACTTATCAGAAAAAGCATATTCATCCCAAATTCTATCAATATTTCAGCCTAAAAAAGCAAATATTAAAAAAATTTTTATTGCTGGGATTAATTACGCAAGTATTACTCTTGCAAAATCACTAGAAAATAAAGGTTATATTATAAAGATGATTGATCCAAATGCTGAAAAATGTGAATTTGCTCTAAATGAGTTATCAAAGTCTACAATTCTGCACTATAATCCAGTAAATAATAATTTATTAGTTGCTGAAGGTATTGACGAAGCTGATATGTTTTTCGCGTTAACTAATTCAGATGAGATTAACATAATGTCATCTATTTTAGCCAAAAAACTTGGTGCCCGAAAAACTGTAGCAACAGTAAATAGCTCAGAATATTACGATATTACTAGAGATCTTAAGCTTATTGATATATCAATTTCTCCACATAATTTTTCATACACAACAATCAAAGCATTTTTAACCCAAGTTGATATGCTTAAAATGTATGAAGTTGAAGATAGTGAAGAAATGTTTGTTGAGTTAAAAGTTCACGGTCAAGAGAATATGTCTACAGTAATCGGTAAAAAAATATCTGATCTGAAATTGCCAAATGGTTTACAAATTTTAGCTATTATGAAGGATGACAATATTCCTAGATTCTTTACTGATAATTCTGTTGTCAGTGATGGAGATAGAATTATAACCAAAGTTGATAACAAAAGTGCTCTGCAGACACTCGAAAAACTTTTTCAAGTAATGCCTTTATACATTGCATAAATGATTGCTAAAATACGAGAAATTAGGTTATGATAAATCTATCATAAAATTTACTCATAAGTATAACTCATGCTATCAAACTCAACAGGAAAAGAAAAAATTGGCTTAATTTTACTTATATTATTGATGACTGGAGCAATTGATAATATAAGAAATCTCCCCTCTACTGCCACATCAGGCACCTATATATTTTTCTTTTTTGCTGTTGCTGTTTTGTTATTTCTAGCTCCTGTAGCCTTAGTATCTGCAGAAATGACTGCAACATATACAGCCAAAGGTGAAGAAGGTATTTATGGTTGGGTTAAAAAAGCTTTTGGACCTAACATAGCGATGCTAGCAATCTGGTTTCAATGGATTAATATCTTAATATGGTTCCCAAGCATACTTACATTTATTGCAGGAACTATTGCATATCTATTTAATCCAGATTTTGCTCAAAATATTAAATTCACTATTATTTTTATTACAGTGGTTTTTTGGTCTTTAACTATTCTAAACCTCAAAGGTTTACGTGTCTCTGCGATTTTTGCAAGTGCTTGCACATTTTTTGGCATGGTTGTTCCAATGCTACTTATGGTTATTTTTGCATTAATATGGTTACTCAATAGCTATACTATAAACATTCATTTTGAATTAGGCAATTTAATCCCTAGTTTCACATCTACCGAGTCTTGGATGGGTCTGACAGCGATAATCGCATCTTTCTTAGGGCTTGAATTAGCAACAGTTCACATAAGAAATGTAGCAAACCCTAAAAAAACATTTCCATTAGCGCTATTAATTTCAGTGATTTTTATAGTATTTACGATGGTATTAGGTGCTTTAGCAGTAGCGATCATATTCCCTCAATCTGAAATAGATATTGTACATGGAACAATTAAGACTTTTAAAGTTTATCTAGAAAGTTTAGGTATACCTATGTTTTTCTATTATGTTCTAGGATTGATGATCTTCATAGGCTCTATAGGATCGATGATCAATTGGATGATTTCACCTGCTCGAGGTTTGCTACAAGCTGCAGATGATCATTTTTTGCCTGACGCTTTAGATAAAACAAATAAACATGATGTACCCAGCGGGATTCTTATATTGCAAGCAATCATTATGACTATTATATGTCTTTTATTAGAGCTTGTGCCATCAGTTCAAGCTTACTATTGGCTTCTTACTGCTTTAAGTACTCAAATTTACTCTTTGATGTATTTAATGATGTTCTTTGCAGCACTCAAACTAAAACTTACAAATAAGGAATCCACTCGTAACAATGAAGATTTTAATATACCTGGTGGTAAATTTGGTATGGTTTTTGTTTGTATCTTAGGTATTGTAGGAACAATCTCTTGTGTAATAGTTGGCTTTATTCCTCCTGATAATTTATATGAAAATCCTTTTGAATTTATTCAAATGTTATCAATATGTTTTGTACTATCAATCGTTCCTGTAGTATTATTCATGATTTATAGAAGGATCAAACTTAAAAATATTTAATGCTTGAATCACTAATTCTCTTTATATTTCTAATTATTGGCTATTACATTTTTAACTTCTCACAATCATTAAAAATTATAAAACTTATAAATTTATCATTAGATTTCATTGTGATTTCTATAATTTTTTTACTGGGCTATAACTTTAGTATATTTACCAATACAAATACTATAGTTCTAGAAGTTATAGGTATAAGTTTGATATATATTACAATTATTACAGTTGCTAATATATTGGGGATTTTTATTTTTTGTAAAAAAGATCCTAATATAAAAGCTCGCTTTAAATCTGATAACATAAGTGAAGCCAAAGAAAATCTATTTATTACAATTCTTAAAGCAAGTAAGTACTTAATATATCTAATAATAGGTTATATATTAGGTTAAATTATTAATATAAATATTACTTCATTTATAAATGACACTGTATTTGTGATGTTATTACTTCTTATGCTTATTATTGGTGGTTTATTAAGATTTGAAAATATATCACTTATAAGTCTCTTTAAAAATAAATTAGCTATGTCCGTGGTTGTTATAGTTATTGCAACATCGATAATTTCAGCTATTTTGATCAGCTATATGATTAATATACCAGTCAAGCAAAGTATCATGATCAGCTCAGGCTTAGGCTGGTATTCTTTATCAGTAGTCTTAAATACTGACTTCATTGGTGAATATTATGGAATGATAACATTTATGGTTGATTTTTTACGAGAAATATTCGTGATTGCGATGGGGGTACCATTACTCAAAAGATATTTTTCTGTAGAGATGGTCGGATATGCCGCAAATACTGCTATGGATTTCTGCTTACCAATCCTTAGAAATAATTATGGTAATAAAATAGTTCCATTAGCTATAACTATTGGCTTAACGATGACTATTATAACTCCAATTCTTCTCGTGTTAGAAAATATAAGCTAGATTGTATTCTGAAAGTTTTAAATAGTTGAAAGAGAGTTCCAAATATAGTTTATTAGGTTTTGACGAAACTAAAATAAACGATAAGGAACTAAAAAATGCCAAAGCACTTAACTCTTTCAAATAGATATTGTATAGAAGAATTACTTAAATTAGGATACCAAACATCTCAAATAGCCAATAAAATTGGCTATAGTGAAAGAGCTATAAAAAAGGAACTTAATCGCACTAGTATAAATAGTGACTATAATGCTGAGATAGCACAGAAGCTATATCAAAGCCGCAGAACTTCAAATAATCATAAGCTATCCTGTAAAGTTAAAAAGCTA
>NZ_WBSX01000071.1 GCF_009823375.1 Francisella noatunensis subsp. noatunensis
TTTTTAACTTTACAGGATAGCTTATGATTATTTGAAGTTCTGCGGCTTTGATATAGCTTCTGTGCTATCTCAGCATTATAGTCACTATTTATACTAGTGCGATTAAGTTCCTTTTTTATAGCTCTTTCACTATAGCCAATTTTATTGGCTATTTGAGATGTTTGGTATCCTAATTTAAGTAATTCTTCTATGCAATATCTATTTGAAAGAGTTAAGTGCTTTGGCATTTTTTAGTTCCTTATCGTTTATTTTAGTTTCGTCAAAACCTAATAAACTATATTTGGAACTCTCTTTCAACTATTTAAAACTTTCAGAATACAATCTAGCAATCAAAAACAAGGACATAATAATTTACAAATTCAAGAGATTAACCAGCTTTTATCAAATAAAAAAATATCAACATAAGTCTATTTAAAAGATAGTAAATAAGTGTTACGATTTAGGGTTACATTAATGGAGTAAGTATTTTAAGAATACTTTCTGCGATCAGGCTACCTCTGCTTGTGGTCATATGCTGTGTGCTTTGAGTAGAGTCAGCTAATATTTTGTCAGCCCACTGATATATTTTTTCGACATCGTTCTTACTATATAGAAAAGTAGCAATTTCATAATTCAAAAATAAGCTACGATTATCTAAATTAACAGAACCAAGCATAGCGATATTATTATCTATTAACACGGCTTTTGCATGGATCATATTCTTTGTAAAATGAACATCAATATCATTTGCTAGAAAATCTCTTATATAACTAGCTCTAGCACGATCAACTAATTGATGATTAGATTTTTTAGGTGTAATAATTTTGACATCTATGCCTTTCTTTTTCGCTAGTATAATTGAGTGGTATAGTTCAGCAGATGGTATTAGATATGGAGTTATTATCCAGAGCTTTTCTTTGGCTGAATTAATAGCTGTAATAAGACCAGAATATAGTTGATCTTCCTGTAAGTCTGGTCCTGAAGGTATTACTTGAACAAAATCTTCCTGAGAAATAGTGTTTTCAATTTTAAATTCAAGTTCTTCATTTGTAGCAAAGTGCCAGTCTGAGCAAAAAACTTTAAGAAAATATGCTAATGAATCTCCTTGGATTTTAAATAAAATATCATCCCACATTCCTTCATGCTCAATTGGCGACATATATTCATCACCTATATTCATACCGCCACTAAATACAGTTTGATTATCAAAAATATATATTTTACGATGATTTCTATAGTTAATATAGTTACGTAATGGATTTGATATTACCGGCATAAAAAATACAACTTGAGCACCTAATTTACGTAAGTTTTTAAAGATTTTTCTATTGTGGAGATATATATAGAATGATCCTAAAGAATCTATCATCATTTTAACTTCAACACCTTCAGCAGCTTTTTGTTCTAATGCTCTTATCACAAGCTTTGATGTAGTATCATTTTTGATAATATATGTTTGAATATAAATACTATGTTTGGCTGATTTTATAGCCTCTATAAATACTTCAAATGATTTTGTTCCATCAGTATAAATATCAAACGAGTTTTTCATAGTTAGAGTAGACAACTCAAGATTTGAAAATGTTCTAATGACACTAACAGGTAAGTCCTGACAACTATTTTGATATATACATGATTTATCAAATGATTTGGTATCATCCATACTCATAGCATTTTTTTGCCAAAATTTACGCTTATCCTTGCGCTGAAAAATAAAAAAGAATGGAATCGCGATGTAAGGAATAAAAAGTATAGCTAATAGCCATGCTAATATATTTGATGGTGATTTTTTGTCAACAATAAGTTTTAAGACTACAAAAATAGTAAAAGCTTGGCATATAAACAAAATTGTATTTGCTTCTAAAATATATACCAGACTATTTAGGAAGTTTTCCATGGTAAAACTAAATAAAAGAAATATAAGAAAAATTTTATCATAATGATAGCAATCTATATAGCTATGTTATGTTGACCAAATTTTTTAGTGATAAGTAAAATTATAATGGAAATGACAGCTACGGTTAATATTAGATATAGAGGCGTTAATATGTATCCTTTAGCAATACCTAAGCTCGCTAAAGCCAAAAAAGCACCATTAAACACTGCAAAAACTAATATTATAACTAAAACCTAATCCACTAGCTCGTACTCCTGGCGTAAATAGAGTGCTCGCATAATTAGATGCTACTCCAACAACAAGTCCCATAAAGATATTGTTAATAAGCATTATTTCTAAAAGATATTTTGAGTTAGTTATAACACTATAGTAGAAAAAGCTTCCAAATATCATTAAGCCTAAAGCACCAATCAAAAGTATACGTAAAGGTGTAAATTTATCAGCGAGATATCCTGCAGGTATAGAAACTACTGAAAAAACAAAAAGATTAATAAGTATTAAACTAGGTCCATTTTCTATATGATTTAGCTGAAAGTAAGTTGGTAAATATAATGAGAAAAAACCAACTACCATAGCAAATATTGAGACTGCAGCTGTTGCTCTTACGATTGCGAGCTTTTCTGTTTTGAATAAATCAATTAATGGAACTTTGTGATGATCTTTCTTATTTAAAAAAGTGTTGGTTTCATGTATCTCTTTTCTAAAAAAATAACTAATAATAGCAGCAAGGTTACCAAACATAAAAGCTACGCGCCAAGCATAATCATCAGTAAGAAAATGAGTTGTTATAATCTTTGTAATCTCTGCAAAGAAAATACCAAAGTTAATAAAGCAAAAAATAATTCCACAAGCAAGACCGCCATTTTTAACTAAAGATTCCTTCACAAAAACTACAGCACTTGGAATCTCGCCACCAATTGCTGCTCCTTGGATAATTCGTAGTACTACAAATAAGTAATGTAAGCCAATATACCTGCATTCTGATATGAAGGTAGTAATGCTATCAAAAAAGACGCTAGACCCATAAATAGTATTGTAAGAATAAATGATTTTTTACGTCCATATCTATCAACGATATGTCCAAATAATATTCCACCAAATGGCCTAGCAAAATAACCTACTGCAAAAACTGTAAATGCAGAGAGCGCTTGTAATGCAGCAGACCCTTCTGGTGGGAAAAATGTCTTGCCTAAGACGATTGCAAACATACCAAATATGACAAAGTCATAAAATTCTAACATTCCACCAATGCTTGTCAGCAAAATCGTTTTAAAATCATCTTTTTTAAGCATATTTAATTAAGTATAATTAGAGTCTAACTGTATCTATGATAGCGAAAATGCTAGTAATTTGAAATCATGAAAATTGAAAATGTGGCTAAAAGGAAAGTCCAAAAAGGACAGAAACTTTTGCCTAATATAAAAAATATAATCTTGGTTGCATCTGGTAAGGGTGGTGTTGGTAAATCGACTGTTACGGCTAATCTTGCAGTTAGTTTCGCAAAGATGGGGGCTAATGTTGGTATATTAGATGCTGATATCTATGGTCCTAGCCAACCAACATTATTTGATCTGAAACAGAACCCTAATACAACAGATAAGAAAAAGATTATTCCGTTGGAAAAATACGGAGTTAAGATGATTTCTATAGGAAATCTAATAGACTCTGAATCAGCAGTAATTTGGCGTGGTCCTATTGTATCTAGAGCTTTGATGCAACTTTTGAATGATACTGACTGGGGAGATCTTGATTATTTATTTTTAGACTTGCCACCTGGAACAGGAGATATCCAGCTTACTATCTCTAAAAATATGCCTGTAACAGGAGCTGTAATCGTTACGACACCACAAGACTTATCACTAATTGATGCAAGAAGAGCGTTAGCAATGTTTCAAAAAGTTGATATAAAAACTCTTGGTGTCATAGAGAATATGAGTTACTATATTTGTCCGAAATGTGGTAATAATGATCATATCTTTGGTGAAGATGGTGCTCATCTATTGTGTGGTAAAAATAACATTGAATTTTTAGGAAATTTACCACTACATAAATCGATCTGTGAAAATGCTGACAGTGGAAAACCATATGTCAGTTTAGATAAAGATGATGCTATCAATACTAGCTATATGACTGTTGCTGAAAATATTATAAATGAAATTGAAAAACTACCTAAAGCGAGTAGTTTAGATTCTATTGGTGTTAAATTAGAAAATTAAGAGAGAAATAATAGTAATGACTATAAAATCAGATAAATGGATCAAAAAAATGTCTCAAGAGCATAATATGATAGAACCTTTTGAGGCAGGACAAATTAAATTTTCAAATAACCAAAAAATTGTTTCTTATGGAACTTCAAGTTATGGGTACGATGTACGTTGTGCTGATGAGTTTAAAATATTTACAAATATAAACTCTTCAATAGTTGATCCTAAAAATTTTAATGATAAAAATTTTGTCGATTTTAAAGGAGATGTTTGTATTATTCCTCCTAATTCATTTGCATTAGCTCGTACAGTTGAGAAATTCAAAATCCCAAGAAATACTCTAGTAGTCTGTTTAGGTAAATCTACCTATGCTAGGTGTGGAATTATTGTTAATGTAACTCCTCTTGAACCAGAATGGGAAGGCTATGTAACACTAGAATTCTCAAATACTACGCCATTACCAGCTAAAATATATGCTAATGAGGGTGTAGCTCAGATGCTGTTTTTCCAATCAGATGAAGAGTGTGAAACTTCTTATGCAGATAAGGGTGGTAAATACCAAGGTCAGGTAGGTGTTACATTGCCTAAGTGTTAGTTTTTAGATTATCTATTCTACCTCTAATATCCTGGAATGCCCTTAAACCAAATAAGTGCATACTTGCATAAATATAATCAAAGATTCCTGCTTGTATAGCTTCATAGTTAGCCCATACTGTATCTGTTGTATACATATATAGCTGGATTGGTAAACCTTTCTCGGTAGGTTGTAATTCTCTTACAATAAACAACCAACCTGGCTCTGTATGAATTTTTGGATGATCTTTCAGATAGTGTTCTAAGTATTTTCTAAACAATGTTGTATTAATTAATTCATCCTTATTACAAGAGTTTATAATATCATCCATGTAATTTAGTTTTCTTAAATTATCAAGAGTTTCTGCATTACAAAACTTGATACTATCAACATCAATATTAAAAGACCTTTTGATCTGTCTACCACCCATTTCAAACATTCCACGCCAATTTTTGACGCTATTTGTGATTAATGAGTAAGTAGGGATATTGTAAATTGTCTTATCAAATCCTCTAATTTTTACAGTATTAATAGATATTTCTTGGACAGTTCCCTCAACCCCTAATGACTGTATACTTATCCAATCACCGACTCTAACCATATCCAAAGCTGCTACTTGTATATTAGTAGCAAAACCCAAAATTGTATCTTTAAACACTAGCATTAATACAGCTGATAGTGCGCCTAATCCTGTTAAGAAAGCAATAGGTGATTTATTTAGTAACAGTGATATTACTAATATTGTACCCACTAGATATAATAAGATCTTTACTACTTGAGCATAGCTTTTTAGAGAATAATATTTAAATTCATGTAGGGATTGAAAATAGCTAAAAATAGCATCAATCAAAGATATGAAAAAAGAAATTATTGATATTGTAATATATACCTCAGCTATCAGCTGGATAAAAGAAACTAATTGTTCAATCCAAGGGTAAGTAGTACTACTTAAAAATCCAATTACAATATATATAAAAACAGCAGGAGCTATATGTGCTAACTTATCAAAAATTTTGTTTTTGATAAGTGACTTACCCAATGATGAATTTGCTTTAAAAAAAATTCTTTCTGCTAATGATGATATATATTTACTAATTATCTTATTTATTATCCAAGAAAATAATAAAATGGCTAACAAAAATACTATAAAAATCAATATAGCTACTGATGTTGAATTATTAATTAATTCCATATAGTACGCTTTTAACAAATCCATTATATTAATTCCTTTAGTTTCTATTTAGTTTCTTTACTTGGCAATAATTCTGCTATTTGAAGGACTATTCTTGTTAGTAAGTCAGATTGTAGATAATCCCAAATTCTTAATAATAGATTATTTTGTGCTAATTGAGTAGTTGCGTTTGATTGCCAGAACATCTGAGCATTAACAGTAGTATCAGGAACTACAGGAGTTTTAACCTTAGGTTTAACAACATTATATGTTATCGTATAAATAGCAAGGAATGTATTATTTGATGCACCACCTACAACACTAGTGATTTGAGTATTTTTCGTAGCTCCTTGAATATTTATTATATAGTCGGCGTCTTTTTCTTCACTTTTATTTCTTAATACAGTTGCCTGATAGCCAATAAGTCTACGTCTTAACTCATTAATTAAACTAGTCGGTGCGCTACCTGCATTATAGATATAAAACTTAGTATCAACTAAGCTGCTAAAATTTCCAGCATTACCATTTGCAAGATCTCCACGTAGGTGAAAACCACAACTAGATAAAAATGCAGCTATTACTAATAAAAATAAAGTTTTGGTATAGTTTTTTATCATTGTGTATACCTATTTGACTACAATATTAATTAATTTTTGAGGCACATATATAACTTTGACTATTTGTTTATCTTCGATAAAAGTTTTAATATGCTCATCAGATAATACCTCTTGTTCAACTTGCTCTTTTGTTAATGAGGCATCTAATTCAAGTTTTACTTTAACTTTACCGTTAATTTGTACAACTAATAAAAACTCGTCCTTCTCAAGAGCTATGTCATCAATAGTAGGAAATTGTGTATGCAAAATATCTTCACCTAAGCCAACTTCTTGCCATAAATAATGACAAATATGTGGTGTAAAAGGTGATAATATTCTTAATAAAATACTAAAACCCTCTAACTTAACACTATCAGATAAATTATCATAATTGTTAAGCGTATTTAAAATTTTCATACATGCTGAAACAACTGTATTAAATTGACTTTTATCAAAATCAAAAATAGCTTGTTTTAAATTAGCATATATTTCATAACGAGCTTTCTTATCATTCTTTGATAATTTAGTTACATCTATAATTATATTTTTAGCTAAGATTTCTTTGTTTGTATAAGCATAATTATATACTTTACGCAAAAACTTATTAGCACCATCAACTCCAGTATCAGACCACTCAAGTGATTGCTCAGGAGGTGCTGCAAACATACTAAATAATCTAACAGTATCTGCCCCATATTTATCGATAAGCTCTTGGGGATCTACAGTATTTCCTTTCGATTTAGACATTTTGGCACCATCTTTTAGCACCATACCTTGAGTAAGTAAGTTTTTAAATGGTTCATCAGATGTAACTAGTCCTTGATCTCTCATTAATTTATGGAAAAATCTTGCATATAAAAGATGCATAATAGCATGCTCAATACCACCAATATACTTATCAACTGGTAGCCAATAATTAGCTTCTTCACTTAACATCTTATCAGCAGTAGGGCATGTATATCTTGCATAATACCAAGATGATTCAAAGAATGTATCAAATGTATCTGTTTCTCTAGTTGCTGGTTTACCACAATTTGGACATGCTACATTTAAAAATTCTGGTATATCTTTAAGTGGAGAGCCTGCTTCTGTAAGAGTTACATTAGTTGGTAATTTAACTGGTAAATTTTCTTCTTTTTCTGGTACTAATCCACAATCATTACAATGGATCATAGGAATAGGACAGCCCCAATATCTTTGACGTGAAATACCCCAATCATGAATCCTAAAGTTTGTAGTTTCATAACCTTTATCATTGTCAAAAAGATATTTTTTAATCGCTTGATAAGCAGATTTAAAATTTAAACCATCAAATTCACCTGAATTAATCAAAATACCTTTTTCAGTAAATGCTTCTTTATCTAAGTCTAATTTTGACTTATTATCACTAGGCTTAATAACTTGTTTTAAAGCAATATTATATTTCTGTGCAAATTCCCAATCTCTTTGATCATGTGCAGGGACTGACATTACAGCTCCAGAACCGTATCCCATAAGTACAAAGTTTGCAACCCATACATCTACACTTTGACCAGTGATAGGATGAGTTACCTTTATAGAAGTTTTAAAGCCTTTCTTTTCTTGAGTTGCTAAATCAGCTTCCATAGTAGAGATTCTTTTACACTCATCTATGAATGATTTTAATTGAAAGTTTGTTTTTGCTTCTTCAAGAGCAAGAGGGTGCTCAGGTGCTATACCTAGATAGCCAACTCCCATAAGAGTATCTGGACGAGTTGTAAATACTTCAATTTCCTTATCAGAGTCTTGAGTTTTAAACTTAACAGTCAGACCTTTTGATTTACCAATCCAGTTAGTTTGCATAGTCTTCACAGCTTCTGGCCAACCATCTAATTGATTAATATCTTTTAGAAGCTCATCTGCATAATCAGTAATCTTTAAGAACCATTGTGGAATCTCTTTCTTTTCAATTAGAGCTCCTGATCTCCAGCCTCTACCATCTACAACTTGCTCATTCGCTAAAACAGTTTGATCAACAGGATCCCAGTTTACAACTGAGTTTTTGCGATATGCCAAGCCTTTTTTGTAAAGTTGGATAAAGAACCATTGTTCCCATTTATAATAACTTTCATCACAAGTCGCTATTTCTCTAGACCAATCAAAGCTAAACCCAAGAGAATCCAACTGCGATCTCATATATGCAATATTACTTTTTGTCCACTCATAAGGAGATTTTTTGTGTTTTATTGCAGCATTTTCGGCAGGTAATCCAAATGCATCCCAACCCATAGGATGAAGAATATTTTTACCTTGCATCTTTTGGTATCTTGCAATTACATCTCCAATCGTATAATTACGCACATGTCCCATATGAAGGGTACCACTTGGATATGGTAGCATTGATAAGCAATAAAATTTTTCTTTATTCTTATCTTCTACAGCTTTAAAAGAATTATTTTCACGCCAATATTTTTGAGCTTGTTGCTCGATCTGAGTAAAGTTATATTCGCTCATTTAGATATTAATTCCACTTAATAATTTATTGAAATATAATTGCTTAAGTTTAAGTGAAAACATCATAAATATCTAGATGTTCATCTGCTTTAAAAACTCTTTTCTAATCAAGAAATAACAATAATTTTTTAAATGCCATATCAAATTCTCTTTATTGAAAATATATTTTTTTATCACAGTAATAGGATGACTTATATATAAGCTAGATAGTATTCTCAATGTTTATAGAGATACCAAAATGTACTTCATTAGGTGTCAAGTAATTTGAACATTTCTTAGGTCTATTATTCAAGTCTATCTGTAACTTTCTAATGTATTGATGAGATATATTGTTAAAGTTAGTACCTTTAGATATAAATTGTCTGATATACCTATTCATGTTTTCATTAGTACCTCTTTGCCAAGGACTGTATGGATCAGCAAAGAATACTTTGATGCCAGTCTTGCTAGTTAGCTTCTTATGTTTAGCAAACTCTTTACCATTATCAAATGTAGCTGTTAATATTTTATGACCATTAGATACTTTGTACAATATTCTATTGATTGAATTAGCTGTTCTATCTATAGACTTGGCTAAAATAGTAAATCTGCTAGCTCTATCGACCATTGTTACAATAGCACTTTTATGGTCTTTACCAACAATAGTGTCACCTTCAAAGTGATAAAGATTTTTTCTATTATTAGCACTGCTAGGTCTTTCAGAAATACTCGCTCTATCCTTTATCTTAACTTGTTTAGAGTCACCTTCTTTTTTGTATTTATATTGTCTAGCTTTGAAAAATAATAAGTGTCTAAGCTTTAACTT
>NZ_WBSX01000072.1 GCF_009823375.1 Francisella noatunensis subsp. noatunensis
TAGCTTTTTAACTTTACAGGATAGCTTATGATTATTTGAAGTTCTGCGGCTTTGATATAGCTTCTGTGCTATCTCAGCATTATAGTCACTATTTATACTAGTGCGATTAAGTTCCTTTTTTATAGCTCTTTCACTATAGCCAATTTTATTGGCTATTTGAGATGTTTGGTATCCTAATTTAAGTAATTCTTCTATACAATATCTATTTGAAAGAGTTAAGTGCTTTGGCATTTTTTAGTTCCTTATCGTTTATTTTAGTTTCGTCAAAACCTAATAAACTATATTTGGAACTCTCTTTCAACTATTTAAAACTTTCAGAATACAATCTAGCTAATAAAAAATAATGGCACCCATTAAAAGTTAATTAGTGAAGCTACATTTATATGTAAAAAATGTTCTCTAAGAATATTTATTCATTAGCCTAATCTGATAATATATATTATTAATCTTATTATTAATTGATAAAGTAATTTAGAACTATGCTTAAGAAAATTGTAGGCTTAATAATTCTAACTTTTCTACTTGTAGGTTGTAAAGATGCCTATAAAAATAATCAGTGGAGCAAATTCCATAGGGATTCATCAACAAACTCTGATTTACATTCTAGATTTGTTGATGTCCTTAATCGTGAAAGTGTTGGATTTACATACTCACCTTATAGTGCTGACTTCAAAAATAGATTGTAGCCTATACTCTTTTACTAACTGCTACATTTGTCATATATACGCCCAAAAACACAACCCCACCAAAAAGCAATGATAAAATAGAAATTGTTTCTCCATATAATACAAAACCAATCAAAATAACCAAAAATGGCATAGTATTTTGAAAAACAGCTGTCTTATAAACTCCTATTTCCTCAAGAGCTCTTAGATACCACAGGTAGGCCAATACGGTTGCGAATACTGCTATATATAGCATACTACCCCAGAACTTAATATCTGTATGAGCAAGCTCTGAAAAATCTGATTTAAACAAACTCACTACAGCAAACATTATCATTCCAACTATAGCTCCATAAGTGTTAATCGTAATCATATTAACACCAGCTCTTACACAACATTTGCCAAATATCGCATAAGCCGAGAAACATACGACAGCTAAGATACTTAATATTTCTCCTAGGTTCATGTTAATAACGGTTGAACATTCCATAGAAGAATTACTAGAAAACATGACAACACCAATAGTACCTAGCAATGCAAACAATATACCAATCTTTGCTTGCTGATTAACTTTCATCTGAAACATATAACTAGACAAAATAGTTATCAAACATGGACTAAATGCAAATATAATAGCAACAATATTTCCAGATATCAGTTTCTCTGCCCATAAGAATGCTATGTTATATAGAAATACCCCAAAGAATCCAACAGCTATAACATAAAGCCATTGCCTAAGATTTAAGTGTGGAAATAACGTTCTGGTAAAAAAATAATGAACAACAAGAAAAATAAGAGATGCCATAGCATAACGAATTAAGCCAACTAAATATATATCTACATACTCTAATGGAAGTGGAGCCATATGATACAAACTAGCCCAAAATACTAAGGCTAAGAATATTTTTACATACCCTTGTAGTAAAGAAGAATTCATGAGTTTTAGACTATCTGTTTTTTTATCAGATACTCTACTATACTCGGATCTAAAAGTGTAGATGTGTCACCTAAATTATCAAAATCATTTGCAGCTATTTTTCTCAATATTCTTCTCATAATTTTACCAGAACGAGTTTTTGGTAAATCTGGAGTAAACTGAATCACATCTGGACTCGCGACTGGACCAATTTCTTGTCTAATATAAGATACTAATGTTTTTCTGATACTATCAAGATATTCATCTCCAGCACCTTTGCCATCATGACCATCTTTTAGTATGCAATAAACATAAATCGCTTCACCTTTGATATCATGAGGCATACCAACTACAGCTGATTCTGCAACACTAGAATGAGTATTCAATACAGCTTCTATTTCAGCAGTTGCCATTCTATGGCCTGATACGTTAATAACATCATCCATACGACCTTCTATCCAAATATAACCATCTTCATCTCTTCTAGCTGCATCACCTGAGAAATAGAAACCTTTGAAACTACTAAAATATGTTTGAATATATCTATCATGGTCACCATAAATAGTTCTAGCCATACCAGGAGTCGCAGTTCTAATACATAGAGCTCCTTTACCAACCCCTTCAATCTCTTTACCATCAGTATCTAATAAAGCTACATCAACTCCAAAGAAAGGTTTAGATGCCGATCCTGGTTTTAGTTTATGAGCACCTGGTAATGGCAAAATCATATGTCCACCAGTTTCGGTTTGCCACCAAGTATCAACAAGAGGTGCTTGATTATTTGCACCCTTCTCTACAAACCAGTTCCATGCTTCTGGATTAATAGGTTCTCCAACAGATCCTAATACTCTTAATGAAGTTCTATCTGAATCTTTAAGGTATTGATCACCGGCTTTAATTAATAATCTAATCAAAGTTGGTGCTGTATATAGAGATTTTACATTATGTCTATCAACTTCTTTCCACATTCTAGAAGCATCTGGGTATGTTGGAACACCTTCAAAGATTAAAGAGGCACAACCATTAGCAAGCGGACCATAAACAGCATAACTATGCCCAGTAATCCAGCCAATATCAGCTGTACACCAATATACATCATCATCTTTTAGATCAAAAGCTAATTTATGAGTCATACTTGCGTAAACAAGATAACCTCCTGAAGTATGAACAAGGCCTTTTGGAGTACCAGTTGAGCCTGAAGTATATAACATAAATAATGGAGTTTCTGCATCAAAAAATTCTATCTTATGTTCATCAGAGACCTTAGCACACTCTTTCTCATAACAAAGATCTATATCGTTCCAAACCATATTCTTTGTTTTAGTTCTGCTCACAACTAATACATTACTAACAAAGTCTAAACCAGAGATTGCTCTATACACACTCTTTTTAAGAGGTATTCTCTTACCTGATCTGATACTCTCATCTGCTGTAATTACAAATTTACTATTTGCATTTATAATTCTCTGCTTAAGTGCTTCTGCAGAAAAGCCTCCAAATACAACTGAGTGCATAGCTCCTATACGTGCACAAGCAAGCATCGCATATATTGCTTCTGGTATCATTGGCATATATATAGTTACAACATCACCTCTTTTGACACCATTTGCCTCAAGTATATTAGCCATTTCACATACTCTGTGATAGAGATCTCTATACGTAATATTCTTAGTGTGATATGAATCATCAGCTTGCCATATAAAAGCGACCTTGTTTGCCTTGTCTACTAAATGCCTGTCAACACAGTTATAACAAACATTTAGCTCGCCACCTTTGAACCATTGAATATCTACAGGATCAAAACTACTTGCAAAGGCCTTACCAAAAGGTTTATGCCAGCTAATATAATTAGCCTGCTTCGACCAAAATGCCTCTGGATTTTCTATTGATTCTTTATACATAGCTTCATATTGCTCGGCATTAACATTAGCTTGAGCTATAAACTCTTCTGAAACTTGAAAATTTGAATATGACATATCTATTGATTTTAAAACGCAATTAAAATTATATTAGCATATTTACTAGAATTTTTGACTATGTTTATACTATCAATATTTAACAATATTTATCAAATATTGATAAATGATTACCGACTTTGAAGATATTCTTTGAATTTACTGCCTAACTCTTTGTGCTGTAGAGCTATTTCATAGTTAGCGATTAAAAAGCCTAATTTACTACCACAGTCATAACGAGTACCTTTAAATTCATAAGACAGAATTTTCTCTTCTTGATCGAGTAGTTTAGCGATTGCATCAGTTAGTTGAATCTCTCCGCCTGCACCTTCTGAAGTTGACTCTAAACATCTGAAAATTTTGTTAGGCAATAGATATCTACCCACAACTGCATTAGTCGATGGGGCTTTTTCTGGAGCTGGTTTCTCAACTATAGCTTTGATGAGATTCTCACCATCTTTGGCTACGATACCATAAGAACTAGTTTCATCTTTTTTGACTTGCTGAGTAGCTATACATCCTCTGATATCAGTACCTTCTACAGCTTTCACCATTTGCTTAAGGGTACCAGTACCACAATCATGATTATAGATTAAGTCATCTGGCAATATCACTGCAAAATCCTCGATTCCAACAAGAGGTTTTGCACATAGCACAGCATGTCCTAGCCCTAAAGCTTCTGGCTGACGAACGAAGAAAAAGCTTACATCTTTCGGAATTATGTTTTTGACTAAATCTAATAGTTCATACTTTTGCTTTTTCTCTAACGAATACTCTAATTCAAAATTTCTATCAAAATGATCTTCAAGAGATTTTTTGTTAGAACTTGTAACAAAAATAATTTCCTTACAGCCAGCTTCGATAGCTTCCTCAACAGCATATTGAATCAATGGTTTATCTACAACTGTTAACATCTCTTTAGGACATGATTTAGTTGCTGGCAAAAATCTAGTTCCCCAACCTGCAACTGGAAAGACTGCTTTTTTGATTTTCATTTAATCTCCTTGATATCAGCTATCAGCTAGATGACAATATAAGCTTACATTAGTATTATAACCATTTACAGAGAGGTTTCTCAACGTTTTAGACAATCTTTTTAGATCATTTGATCTTTTGACATATAGATCTACTAAGATTTCATTTTCAAAATAATATATAGACATCTTTTTATCTAAAATATTACTTTCATCAATATTATTTTGAGCAAATATCTCTTTTATTTTAGATAATATCTCTATGCGAGAAGGTTCAAAATTTTCAAGCTTAATAACACCGTCTTCATGATTTGTAACATCTACATGCACTGTAATATCCTTGATATTTTCGATATTATGATAAATATTACTCTTAACAATCTCAGCGATATAATGCCCCTCAGAAGCTGTACTATACTTATCAACTAAAATATGAACATCTAATACAATTTTACCAGCCATTTTTCTAGTTCTTAAAAAATGAAAATCTTGCACTCCTTCCGAATTAGTAATTATTTCTTTGATACTTTTACGTGTTTCAGCATCAACACCTTCATCGATAAGCTCAGCAACAGCAGAGTAACCCCACTTGACACCCATCTTAACGATCATATAGCAGACTACTAAGGCGGCGATAGCATCCATCCATGGGAAACCTACAAAAGCACCTATTAAACCAACTAATACTACGACTGAAGACCACATATCTGAACGACTATGCCAAGCATTCGCTCTTAGCATATCAGAATCAATCTTATTTGCAGCTCTCATAGTGTATTGATAAATAAACTCATTACCTAATATAGAGAAAATTGCTGCATACACAGTAAATCTATCTGGAGTTTCATACTCACCTACAATCAATGTAGCTAGTGAGTGATAAACAATCATAAAACCTATAAATATAAGTAAGCCAGAAAGCACTAATGTTGCTAAGGTTTCTAATCTCTCATGTCCATAAGGATGATTATGATCCTCACCCTTATTAGCATACTTAGCAGCAAATAAAACCATAGCATCACTCAAAAGATCTGAAAATGAGTGTATTCCATCAGCAAATAACGCTGGCGATCGTCCTATGATTCCAATAAATGTCTTTGAAATAGCAAGTAATGCATTTATAAACATACCTACTAGAGTAACTTTTTTAGTAATTTGATATCTAGTATCTGACATTTTTAAGCCTCTTTTATTAGATTAACTAAACAAATTTTAAGCAAGATAATAATGTGATGTATCAAGAATGTCTATTATAAATATAAAAATTATGACTAATCTTTAGTCATTACAAGTTTAAATAATAATATATGCACAAAGATTGAAAAAATTATTGTCCCTATCCACCAAGCTATAGGATTGTCCAAACCATGTACTGTTACATAATAAGCTGCAAATATAGATATTACAAGCTGTAAGCTAGCCATTACTAATCCAGGATTCCAACTTTTACGCTTAATACCTTCTGCAATATGTGTTAAACCATTTATAATACTAAAAATTATAATTAATAATCCAAAACCAAGATTGATAAAGCTCAAAGTGCCAAAAACGGCAAATGCTAACCACACCATAAGTATATTTATCCAAAATATCTTAATGTCTGTAAGTTTTTCCTGACCTTGTGGCAGCCCCATAACAGTACGATTCATAAAATCTTTAAAACCACCTGGTACATAGTGCTCTTCTGTCTGATGAAACAAATACATTGGAATATTAATTAATCCCCAAAAATGTGGATCATATACAGAAAAATTAGCAAATAATAATACAGTGAATAATATACCAGCCCATGGAGCTACTTTTGCCCAATTTTGATTTTTTGCTAAGAAATCTATCATCATCTGACCTCTAAATATAATTATATTATCTTTTATAAAATTTACTATATAAATCTTCAAATATCTTAGTATTTTTGTCAAAAATCACCTTGCAATGCAGACAAATAATTGTATAATATACTCCATCAGTTCGGAGAAATGGCTGAGTGGTCGAAAGCGGCGGTCTTGAAAACCGTTGACTGTAACAGGTCCGGGGGTTCGAATCCCTCTTTCTCCGCCATAAACATAGAGCCCGTCTACTTTGTAGCGGGCTTTTTTGTTTCTACCCTACTATAAATCATACTAAAAGATTTCACTAAAAATTACTCATAACTAGATTTTGTACGTATAATTTCTTAAGCGCTTTTATTATTTGCTACCACTATATGGAAAGAATACTCATACTCGAGCTAATTGAAAAAAAATGGTGCCTGAAATATAGCTATAAGTACTATAGAATGAAGGTTTATTTACAACTGCCTGTAAAAAACTAGATTAGAAGCTAGCATTGAATTACAAAAAATATTCAATAGGCTTACTAAAACAATAGAAACTAGATTTTAAAATAAACTACTAAACTGGCATAGCAAGTATGAAAACTTCTTAAATGAAATGACTGTAAATTATGAGACAAAGTGAAGCCACATATACTCATTATAATTAGGGCTGCTTATACTAGTTTGTGTTCAAATTTAGACCATCTATTTACTATAAAAATCTTGCAAATTTATCTGTACTAAATACTACAAATCATCTAAATGGTAGAAAGTTTTTTGATCTGAAAAATAGGATTAAAATACATAAAAGTTTACCAACAAAACTAAAGAAAAAATAGTAGATTTTTTAATGCTAAATAATGGTTAAAAATTCTAAAATAGGTACCATTTTCTTCAATTAGTTCATATTTTATATTGGGTTGACAAACAGGTCAGCTCCTACATTTATTTACATTTCTATAATTTGGATTGTAGGGGTGGATTCTATATCTGCCCTTGTATGTCTAATCCTGTTAAAAACTATTGCTATATTCTTCTAAAACTCTGAAAATCTCTTGCTCATGCTCCAACTGATTCAACTTCATGCGAAACTCTTTTGAACCAGGTAAATCAGCAAGATAAAAACTTGCATGAGTTCGGATTTCTTTAACAGCTACTTTGGCAGTTTTTAGCTTAATGAGTCTTCTTAGATGTTCTCCTAATACTTCAACACGCTCAACTGGTGTTGGTGGCGGTATTAGCTCACCTGTATTGAGATACTCAGCAATTTGTCTAAATATCCAAGGGTTACCACGAGAAGCGCGCCCTACCATCACCGCATCTACTCCTGTATGCTCCATCATAGCCTTAGCACTATGAGGACAGAACACATCACCATTGCCAATCACAACTGTATCTACAGCTTTTTTAACATCACGGATAATATCCCAATTTGCTTTACCAGTATACATTTGTTCACGCGTACGTCCATGGATAGCAATAGCATTTACGCCAGCATCCTCACATGCTTTAGCAACCTCTATAGCATTGATGTTTTCATCATCCCAACCAATACGCATTTTTACAGTTACTGGTTTATGTACTGCCTTTACCACAGCTGTTAGTATCTCATGGATTCTATCGACATCTTTTAGAAGTGCTGCTCCTGCTTGTAATTTCTTAGCAACTTTTGGCATAGGACAACCCATATTTATATCTAAAAATCACATTCCGTATTCTCTGCAATATATTTTGTAGCACCAACAAAGCTATCAATATCTGTACCAAATATCTGTATTCCAAGTGGCTTTTCACTATTTTCCATATAGAGCATTTCCATAGTTTCCCAATTTCGCTCCACTACAGCTTTGTTACTAACCATCTCAGTATATATTAGCCCTGCGCCATGCTCTTTACATATAGTACGAAATGCACTATCACAAAAGCCTGCCATTGGTGCGAGTACAACATTATTTTCAATTTCTATATCTGCAATTTTAAAGCCCATCTTTCACACCATCTAATAGAAACCATTGTCCCATTTGTTTGGGTTTATCAAATTTTATACCGTATTTTTTAAACTCATATTGAACTTCATCAATTTGATTTTCAATAATTCCAGATAAAGCTAATCTACCACCTTTTTTTTAAACTAGTTGTAATATTTCCAACCAAACTTATCAAAACATTTGAAAAAATATTTGCTACTACTAGATCAAACTGCCGTGTTGGAGGATTATCGCTAAAATGAGTTTTATCAGTTACATCATTTTCTTGAGCATTTTTGATAGATGATTCTATTGAGTTTAGATCAATATCTATACCTTCAGCATACTTTGCTCCTAGCTTAACAGCCCCAATAGCTAGGACTCCAGTACCACAACCATAATCCAAAACTGAAGAGTTTTTTGTAATATATTTCTCCAACCATTCAAGACACATTTTAGTTGTTTCATGATTACCGCACCCAAAAGCAATACTAGGATCAACTATTATATAAGTATGCTCATTATCTTCAGGTGGTTGCCTCCAATTTGGATAAACAATTATATTTTTACCAATAGATATTGGATCGTAATCATATAACCATGCAGCTTCCCACTGCTGATCTTTAATTATTTCGTAATTTATTTCACTTTCAATTATCTTTTCAAACTTTTTTTGAATATTAACAATGATACTATCTATATCATGATGGTTCTCATATAAGACTGTAATGCTGACAATATTATCAGATTTATCTATCCTTGTTACAGAAACTGCATCATTATCAAAGAGGTAATTCTCGACTATGTCAAAATATTTAGATTTTAGTGTAAACTCTAACTGGCGCCATTGTTGCATTTTATAAAAAATAATTCAAAACTTCATATATCGTAAAATAATACTAAATATACTAATTAACAGCTAGATTAAATTACTTATTTGATATCCACTAATTGACCTTATTTCAACAATCTTTATTTTGATTTTTTATTAGCTAGATTGTATTCTGAAAGTTTTAAATAGTTGAAAGAGAGTTCCAAATATAGTTTATTAGGTTTTGACGAAACTAAAATAAACGATAAGGAACTAAAAAATGCCAAAGCACTTAACTCTTTCAAATAGATATTGTATAGAAGAATTACTTAAATTAGGATACCAAACATCTCAAATAGCCAATAAAATTGGCTATAGTGAAAGAGCTATAAAAAAGGAACTTAATCGCACTAGTATAAATAGTGACTATAATGCTGAGATAGCACAGAAGCTATATCAAAGCCGCAGAACTTCAAATAATCATAAGCTATCCTGTAAAGTTAAAAAGCTA
>NZ_WBSX01000073.1 GCF_009823375.1 Francisella noatunensis subsp. noatunensis
AGAGAATTAATGAAATGCTAAATAATGTAACTTTTATTGATGGCATTTCTGAGCATGAAGTTGACAAAATAAAACAGGATAAAAATTATGCCGCTTAATTCCCATACACTAGATTTGACAATAACTCCTCATTTGACTGCTATAGGCTGCTTCTGTATTGGTACAAACCAAGTTGACCTTAAGACTGCTCAAAATCTAGGAATACCTGTATTTAATGCTCCGTTTTCAAATACTCGTAGTGTTGCTGAACTTGTATTAGCTGAAGCAATTTTGTTGATACGTAATGTAATTGATAAAAATGCTAAAACTCATCGTGGTGAATGGCATAAATCTGCTGATAATGCTAATGAAGTGAGAGGTAAAACTCTTGGAATCATTGGCTATGGCCATATTAGTATGCAGCTTGGGATTTTAGCAGAGAGTATAGGCTTAAATGTCATATTTTACGATATAGAAGAAAAGCTTCCATTAGGAAATGCTAATGCTGTAGAAAGTTTAGAGACTCTACTTAAAAATTCTGATGTTGTTTCACTACATGTACCTCAACTGCCTACAACTGCAAATATGATTTCTGCTAAAGAACTTAGTTTTATGAAAGAAAACTCAGTACTAATTAATGCTTCTAGAGGAAATGTTGTTGATATTGATGCTTTAGTTGAAGTTTTGAAAAATGGCAAACTAAAAGGTGCTGCTATAGACGCTTTCCCCAAAGAACCATCTACTAAGGGTGAAATATTTGAAAGCCCACTAAGAGGCTTTGACAATGTTTTCTTAACGCCTCATATTGGTGGTAGTACTATCGAAGCGCAGGAAAATATTGCCAATGAAGTTGCTGCTAAGCTTATTAAATATTCTGATAATGGCTCGACTCTAAATGCCGTAAATTTCCCAGAATTATCACTACCTAGCCATACTGAAACTCATAGAATATTACATATACACCAAAATATACCTGGCACTATGAATGAGCTAAACAAGATATTAGCTGCAAAAAACATTGACGTTGAAGGGCAATATCTCAGAACTCTAGAGAATATTGGTTATGTTGTGATGGATATTAAATCAACTTCTGATGAAGCAAAAGATCTTATTGATGAATTCAAAAAAATCAAAACAACAATAAAAGCTCGTTTTCTTGTATAAATGTCTCTAGATAAAACCCAAATTATCTCTCAAATTTTAAAATACTCACCCTCTAACATAATTATCGGTTATAGTGGTGGTGTAGATTCAAGTGTTTTATTAGACATAACAAAAGATTTAGACATTCCAACTATTGCTATTTATGTTAACCACAACATCCATCCTGATGCACTAAAATGGCAATTACATTGCCAAGCAAAATGTAATAATACAAATATAAAATTCATAGCTCACTCTCTAGATCAAGCTCCCAAAGGAGAAAGTTTTGAAGCTTGGGCAAGTAAGCAAAGGATGGATTTCTTTATTGAGATCATGAGTCAGTATTCTAATCCGATTCTTCTACTAGGTCATCATCTAGATGATCAAGCTGAAACATTCCTAATTCAAGCGATAAGAGGATCAGGATTAGCTGGACTAGCTAGTATGCCATACTATAAACAATTAAATCATGGAGCTGTACTTCGCCCTCTTTTAGATTATACAAAGAAAGATATTCAAGACTATGCAAGCCATTATAAGATTAATCACATCTATGATGATAGTAATGAGAATATAAAATATCGTCGAAATCTTATTCGTAATAAAATAATGCCAATATTAGAACAAGTCAATCTAAATATTAGCAGAACTCTTTCTCGAAGTGCTAAGATCTGTGCAGAAAGTAATAACATATTACAAAAGTTACTTAATGAAAAATTACAGAAGATTTCTAAAGATAATAGCCTGATTATCTCTGAGTTACTTACCTTAGATAAAGATATACAAAGGAGTTTAATTCATCACTGGTTTAAAGAAACAACAAACCAAAGTCTAAAAAATAAGCAAACCGAAGAAATACATAAAGCTCTTAATAGTGATATACACACTGGCTGGCAGTTTGATATCAATCAACAATATCAAATATCTGTAGAATATAATCAACTAATAATCAAGAATAATAACCTAATAGATTTAAACTCAGATGATAAAGATATAATTGAATGGCTCAAAAAGAAATGGAATAAGGACTTTAATGCTGAAGAAATTATAGTCCGAGAAAGACAAGCTTCTGATAAATGTAGATATCAAGGCAGAGACAAAGCAAATAAGTTAAAAGTACTATTCCAAGAACTGAAAATACCAGCATCAGAACGTTCTAAAGCAAAAGTTATATTACTAAATAATAAAATAATCGCCGTTTATCCTTTTTTCATATGTGATTAATCTAGCTTCTCTTCTTGGCCAAGAGAGTATTATAAACCTTCTGAATTCCTTCAGCTTCATTTTGAATTTTATATTTTGATGACACCAAATCATAACCATTTTGAGCTATTTCATATCTTAATTTATCATCAGACATTAAGATATCTAACTTCTCAGCAATTTGTTGACTTGATTTTGGTTCAATTAAATAGGCATTTTGAGCATCAGAAATAATCTCAGGCCAAGCACCAGCTTTAGTAGCAATCACAGCACATTTAGATGCCATTGCCTCAAGAGCTGGCAAGCCAAAACCTTCTTTATGACTAGCACAAACTACGATATCTAAAGCTCTATACCAACTTTGAATCTCTTTGCTATTCTTGATAAATCCTGTAAATATTATCCGTTCTGACAAACCTGCTTGCTTAACCATCTGTTCTAGTTGTTTTTTGAACTCTAAATCTTTAGGTGTTGCTTCACCAATAACTACAGCTGTCCAATCAGGATATTTTATTAGCATAGCTATTACTGCTTCAATAAACTCATAAGTTCCTTTAGACTTTCTGATTCTGCCAAATATTCCTATACCATATTTACCTGGTAATTTTCTATTTTGCCACTCTTGAGCCTTATTGCCAGCTGGATAAAAAACTTCAGTATTAACTCCATGCGGTACTATATAGGGTGGTCTCTCAAGATATTTTGCAGATATTTCAGATGGACATATAACAGCTTCCATTCTGTTTATATAAAATTTTGTCAGTTTTTTATGATGCCTTTGTGCTACAGAGGTAAAAACTAGTATTATTTTATACCTGAAAATATACTTTAAAATTATTCCCACAAGCATATCGATGTTTCTACGTGCATGCCAAATACGCCATTTATCACGCCAACACTTAAATAAAAAGTCTCTAAATCTAATCGTCTTGATACCATTAAAATCAATATTAAAACCCATACCTACAATATTTACTAGCTTAGCTTGCTCTGGCATCACAGCTAACATACTAGCATTAATCCCAGAAAATCTACGACCTAATGACAAGGCAACAACTTCAATATCTTTTATATCTTTAGTTTCCACTGATTTAATTACAATAATATGTTATATCAGACATACTAAAGCAATATCTGATTATTTACAAGAGTCTCAAAATCTAAGAAATAGTAATTACTAATATTTACTGATATCTAATAATTGTAATGTAAGAATTACTGGCTTAAAGTGTTATAATGTTTTCATATATTAGTTAGTTATTTGAAGTAATAGATGTCCTTTTTAAAAAAAATTTATAATATATTTTCTTACAAAAAACCCATCATAAAAGACAATACATTTTTGCTATGGGAGCCTTGTACACACAGCCATGCTGAAATAGTTCCTGGATTTGCGAAATATTTACTTGATTTGGGTTACCATGTTTCTATCCTAATCAATCCTAAAAGATACAATGAAGGATTATTCTGTAGATTTGACAATGAAAATATCTCGTACAATAAAATGTCTAAAAGACAAATTCGCAAGTTTTTCAAAAAAAGCACTCTAGATAATGTCCAAGGAACATTGATCACAACTATTGGTAAACTATATGATGGTAAAGATCTAGACCAAGCATATAACTTTTTTAATAAAAAAGCGGATAGAAATAAACTTTTCTTTGTCGAGCATGAAATTGATAGCTACTTTGATAATAATCCTGAAACACGTAAAGATATTATCACACTTAGAACAATGGACTACAAAAATGCGACTACTATAGCTGTTAACCCCCACTATTTTGGACAATTCAAGCTAAATAACAAAAACTCTCTAACAACTTTTGTTACTATTGGTGCAATTTCAGAAAAAAGAAAAAGCACTAAACTGCTTGTAAATACTGTAGAAGAACTAGTAAATACGGGTGTTACTAACTTCAAAGTTGTTGTTATTGGTAAAGGAAATATCAAAGATTTACCTACACACCTGCAAAAGTATTTTGATATCAAAGGACGTCTTGATTTCAAAGAAATGTATACTGAAATTGAAAAAGCTGACTTTATCCTATCAGCATACGAAAATAATCCTGACCATATCAAATATATTACTTATAAGACTAGTGGTACATTTCAACTTGTCTATGGTTTTCTAAAGCCAATTATTATCAGAGAAAGTTTTGCTCCAATAAATGGTTTTAATAATGATAATGCCATACTCTACAAACAAGATGATAATTATGCAGAAGCTATGACTAAAGCAATAGAGTTATCTCAGCACGATTATTTGCAAATGCGCGAAAACCTCAAAAAATACTCAGATCAACTATATTGCCAATCGCTGAAAAATTTACAATGCGAAATTAAAAACAGACATTAATTCTTGAATTACTTTTCGTTCTTAATTATTTTTCTAATAAGAAATAAACTACGCGAGTTGGTTGTAATAGGATATACTTGATACCTGTCAATCTAGCCTTATTAAGCTTACCTTCAAGATAGAGTGAATCGATAATATAGCGCCCTTTTCTCTTGTTAAAGAATTTTGACTTAATTCTATCAATTTTTCCAGAAGCAAAACATTTGCCAGTAAACCAGCATAACGAATAATTACCAGCAAAACTTTTCTTTAGATTTACATGAAGATCTTTTTTATATGAACGATTATATTCTGGTTTTATAAACATCGAGTTTTGATGTGTATATATCGCGTCTTTTATATATGGAAAAAGCTCAAATCTAAAGTTATTTATATTATTAACACCTGAGTGTAATGGAGTCTTTTCTTGTTGATTAACTGTTAGATTAATTGCTTTGCCCAACAAACCTGGACCTGTGATGCTTAAAGGATCATTTCCATAAAAACCATTCTTTGAGTTCTCTACTATCATTTCAATAGCTTTTTTTAGGAATGGATGCTTTGGCTTCGAACAGATAAATGCCTGATAAATATAGCCATCAAACTCATAGTCTGATTTATATTTATCTTTAACTGAAGCAAACTCAATATCATAGCATAAAACATCATCAAGACTAACTAATAACTCTTGCTTAATATCGCTATACACGCCACCATGTATGTATAGCACACAATAGCGCCACAAATCACATTTATAAGCCCCAGGTATTATATTATCATAAGCTTCAAGAACATCTTTTTCAAAGTTCTCTTTGAGAAACTCGCGACACGCTTCATCATCAAAGAAATGAAACTCCCAATCAGGGTTTTTATCAATCCATGTATAAACTGCATTATACATCTCTTGACTTACCTCACTTGTTCTCCAAGTTTTAAAAATCTTTTTGGTAATGTACTGGTATTCTATAGAATTTGATGATTTAGCTCTTGAGGGAATAAAAGCCGGAATTTTTTTAATCGAAGTTGACATAAATAAAAGTCCAAATAGGTTTAATGTTTATACGCTAAGTTATTCCAGTATAAAACTTTAACAAATACTATGAAAATATACTAACTCAAAATACGTTTTTTGCAAATATAGCAATAAGATTTAAACTATTAAGAAGTTATAGTATTAGAATCTTTACTTTCTTCACAATTTCTTTGAGCTAAGAATATTGCCGTTAAGTTAGCAAATAAAATAACCATTATTTGTGTAGTAAAAAAATAATCAAACAAGCAGCCAATAAACATTGCTAATATTAAAACTCTAAAATAAACTCGGTTGCGATAGTCTAACCATCTTGCTTCAACAAAAAATGCCACAAAACATAATAAAAGAGAAACTCCAGCAACTATACCTGCCCTAAAAATATAATTGATAAATTCATCATGAGCCATAATACCGTCATTAACCACACGTGGATCATCTCTTAATCGTTGATTTTCATTTATCAAAATTTTAGTACATTGAATAACATCAGTAGTACTTGTAAGATAAGGACATCCCAGTATATAAAGTTTAGGATATTCTCTTAAAACTTTGAATGAAGAACTATAGTATAACAATCTAAGTCCAGTCGATGTCTCATACTGTTTCCTAGCATCTGTATTATCATAATCTTGATTAAAAAATACTTGCGATTCTTCCACAGATGTTTGTAATCTATAATGAAAAATACCCGAGAATTTATAAACAACTCCAAAGATAATACTAATTATGACAATACAGCAAGTTAAAATCGTTATAAGTCGCTTTATACATAACTTATCGTTTTTAAAACTAAAATACTTTAAAGCTATAAATGAATAGTATACAAATACTACAAATTCAATAACATAGCCTGCCTTACTAAGATTTACAAAAAGATCAATAAAAATCACTAATAATCCAGCAACAAACATCAATATTTTTAATAGTAAATTTGGCATTCTAATAGCTTTACCAATAATTACCACAGCAGAAAAAGGAAATGTCAACGCCACTATTGACTGGATAACACTACCTCCATGTATCCCAAAGTATATCTGACTAACTACAAAATTTGCATGTAGTAGATATCTAAATAACGCATACAAAGAAAATATAACTACAATAGCTAGATAAAAATTCAAAAGATAATTAGCATACTTAGTATTTTTAGATAGAAAGTAACTAGCTGAACATATATATAGAAATATAAATATAGGATTTGAAAAACCCAATATTAACTTAATATCTAAATTGCCACTAGCAAAAGATGCATAAATCATACCAATATTTATCATTATCGCAGATAACAATAAAAACTGAAGTGACTTATTGTTTTTGAGGACTTTAAAAACCTCTTTATTAAAAAGAGAGAAAAAAATAATTAATATAAACCCTACCGAGATAAAAAATCTAGCAAAAAAGAAAATACTTACAAACATTACCAACATAAGCATAAATACTATCTTGGTGTATATTTCAGATCTCAAAACTTTTCTCCCAACATAAAATATATAATTTTACTGCGATACTACAAATTATAGTATAACAGCTCTTATTTTTAATAATAAAACGATTCTGTTAATTAAACTAAAGTTTTTAGTAGTTTAAATATTTCCTTAAATGACTTATTTAGCTTATTTTTCTCAATCTCTTTATGATGATTTCTAATTAACTGACGTAACTTCTGTACATCTATGTTAGCATATTCTTCTATAAGCTTATCTAAAGTAGCGTTAGATTTGCTAGGATCCAAAAGATTACTACGAATATTCTCTAAACGTTGAAGCATAAGGTTTGTACTTTTATCTTTATTCACTAGAACATCATAAGCTTGATAAATTTCTTCTAGATTGTCTGTTTTTCTTAGTAACTTACCTATGAACTGTATTTGTCTTTTTAAAGCTATCTTTTGTAAATTTTTAGCATTAAGAATATTATTTTTTAGATTTTCATCTATTGGTAGCTTACCTAGCTGCTCCTTACTTAGTTCAGTTAAGGATCTACCAAAATCAGTTATCTCTAATGCATCTTTTTTTACAGTAGTCTTACTCTTTACAGCTTTGTATTGCGAGTTTTCTTCTTCACGTTGCAAACGCTCTATTTCATCTAGGTCTATTACTTTGCTCATAGCTATTATTTTAATTTGCTTATATATATATATAATATAAGCTATAATTTTAAACGTTTAATTTATTTTATCCACCTAAAAAATATCAGGAGACTACCAAATATGTTTAGCTTTGAAAAAAATAGCTTAAAAAACACTGATAAAGAAATTTTTGACGCTATAGAACTTGAGGTTAAAAGACAACATGAACATGTTGAACTTATTGCATCAGAAAACTATGCAAGCCCAGCTGTAATGGAGGCTCAGGGTTCTCAACTCACTAATAAATATGCTGAAGGCTATCATGGAAAAAGATATTATGGTGGCTGCGAATTTGTTGATATAGCAGAGAGGTTAGCTATTGAAAGAGCTCAAAAACTATTTGGTGTTGATTACGCAAATGTTCAACCTCATTCAGGATCACAAGCAAATGCTGCTGTATATAATGCGGTACTTAAACCAGGTGATACAGTACTTGGTATGGACCTTGGTGCTGGTGGACATTTGACTCATGGTAGCAAGGTTAATTTCTCGGGTAAAATTTATAATTCTATTCAGTATGGTCTAAATGAAAATGGTGACATAGACTACAAACGGGTAGCTGAACTTGCTAAAGAACATAAGCCAAAAATGATAATTGCTGGATTCTCAGCGTTCTCTGGAATTATTGATTGGAAAAAGTTCAGAGAAATTGCAGACTCAGTAGATGCTGTACTTATGGCTGATATTGCTCACGTTGCAGGACTTGTTGCTGCTGGCTTATACCCAAATCCATTCCCTCACGTTGATGTTGCAACTACAACTACCCACAAAACTCTAAGAGGCCCAAGAGGTGGATTAATACTTTGTAATGATAATCCTGAACTAGCTAAAAAGTTCCAGTCAGCTATTTTTCCAGGTATTCAGGGCGGACCTTTGATGCATGTAATTGCAGCTAAAGCAGTTGCTTTTAAAGAAGCATTAGAACCTAGCTTTATTGACTACCAAAAGCAGGTATTAAGAAATGCTAAAGCTATGGAAAAAGTCCTAAAAGAGCGTAGCATAAATATTATTTCAGGTGGTACCAATAATCACTTACTACTATTAGATATAACAAATACAGGATTCTCAGGTAAAGAAGCTGAAGCTGCTTTAGGCAGAGCAAATATTACTGTGAACAAAAACTCAATACCTAATGACCCTCGCTCTCCATTTGTTACAAGTGGCTTAAGAATAGGAAGCCCAGCTATCACAACTAGAGGATTCAAAGAAGCTGAGTGTGAGCAAATCGCAAACTGGTTGGCAGATGTAGTATATAATTGTGGAAATGAGAAAGTTGAAAATGAAACAGCTGCAAAAGTTTTAGAACTTTGTGAGAGATTCCCTGTTTACAAATAGATATCTTAATTTTATTTTCAGCAATATCGAGCTCTTATCTTCAGAACTAAATCTTGATGATTAATTTTAAATTTCACCAAAAGTCTTTTATTTGCTAGATTGTATTCTCAATGTTTATAGAGATACCAAAATGTACTTCATTAGGTGTCAAGTAATTTAAACATTTCTTAGGTCTATTATTCAAGTCTATCTGTAACTTTCTAATGTATTGATGAGATATATTGTTAAAGTTAGTACCTTTAGGTATAAATTGTCTGATATACCTATTCATGTTTTCATTAGTACCTCTTTGCCAAGGACTGTATGGATCAGCAAAGAATACTTTGATGCCAGTCTTGCTAGTT
>NZ_WBSX01000074.1 GCF_009823375.1 Francisella noatunensis subsp. noatunensis
TTTTTAACTTTACAGGATAGCTTATGATTATTTGAAGTTCTGCGGCTTTGATATAGCTTCTGTGCTATCTCAGCATTATAGTCACTATTTATACTAGTGCGATTAAGTTCCTTTTTTATAGCTCTTTCACTATAGCCAATTTTATTGGCTATTTGAGATGTTTGGTATCCTAATTTAAGTAATTCTTCTATGCAATATCTATTTGAAAGAGTTAAGTGCTTTGGCATTTTTTAGTTCCTTATCGTTTATTTTAGTTTCGTCAAAACCTAATAAACTATATTTGGAACTCTCTTTCAACTATTTAAAACTTTCAGAATATAATCTAGCTAGTAAAATTAAGTAACTAATCAACTACGAGAAATTCTAATTTAAGCAACTATATTAGATTATACTCTAAGCTGATACCAAAGAATCAGTTATATCCGACTTTGGATAAGGTAGCTGCTTAATATTTTTAACAAAAGCTTTTGTATGATTCTTATCTAAATTATCTAAATTTATAGATACTGAATTAAGCGGATTATTATAAATATTTATATAAACAGTATCGTTTGTTAGATCTTTGATACTAGTAAATACTGTATGATCATAATATGTTTTACCATCTATGTTTTCAGCTACTACACCTTTAGGTATATCAGCATTATGCAGAATATGAGCTACCTTATTTAGAGTGCTTTCATCTTTGATATTATCATTATTAGAATAATAACCTAATACTGCTGTTCTGATAAACCTAGATGGTGGAGAATAATCACCAGGCATACCCAATAACCCATTACCTTGACCTAATGCATCAATGATTTTATAAGTATGATTTGGCACCATATCATTCTCATTATAAAGTTTCATACGAGATACAGTCTTATTTGACAAGTTCAGATAGTTTCTAATATTTACTAAATGCCAATCATAAGTAGGAGCATTTGTCATAACTTTCAGGTCTAATTCTAACTGATAGAAATGAACTTCACCTTTGACATACTCTACAACTATCGCACTTCCACTTTTATCTGATATCAAAAAGTGAAGTTCTGGAACCACTCCATTTACATCTGTTGACTTATCATTCCAAACTTTAATGTTTGCTAAACCCTTCTTAGCTTCATCAATACTATTATATTGACTTAAAATATAGGTTGCTATTTCTAAAATTGAAGCGTAATTTTCATCATCTTTGTCAACTTGTTGATACTGAGTAAAACCAGGTAGATAATTAGCACTAAGACTAAGCCCTTGATTATTTTGTCCATCAAGTATCGCAAAGTTATCTTTATTTATCGCTAATCCTATTCCTAATACAGAATATTTAGATAAATATTTTTTTGCTGGTAGATTTAGATCTTTAGGTGCAGTCAGTGTATGTGAAGTACCCGCTGGAATATATGTTAGACTCCAATCCCAAGTGAATCCACACTCCATCGTTCTACCTGCGACAACATCTCCATCATTACCTTTGAGTGTTATCGCTGTACATGCCATTGCAGAACTTGCTAACACAGTTGAGAGCAACAACACTGATTTCAAAAGTTTTTTCATTCTAAATTTCCTATACAAAAGCTAATACTTAAACAAACAATTTAATCACAATTTTAGGAAAATTAAAACAGTATATATTCTAGATAATGAGAATCTTAATATTTAGCCAGCTCTTACTTTAAGAAGTCTACTAATAAATATAAAAAATAATGCTATAGCTGTACCACTGAATGTTTCTATCAAACGTAAACCAGTATTTAGAAAAGGTGAATAACTTGGCTGATACAATCCTAATGCAACAATTACTCCAGCATTTGCACTACTCATTTTGATAGCATTCTCAAGATGTAGAGTCGCTGTGATAAGAACACTAATTGCCACAGCCAGAATCATGACATAATAATGATAACCTAAAATATATGTAAAAATAAATGCTGTGATACCACCTATTACAGAGCCTACAAGAATTTGAAAAGCTGCCAAATAAGAATCTCTAATACTTAATTGTAAAATTGTAGAAACTGTAATCAAACACCAAAAACCACCAATTATTGACTGTCCTCCATGCAAGAGGTTTGACATATAAAAACCAAACAAAAAACATATACAAGCAGCAATAGCAATTTCAAAGCTAATATAAATATTCTTGTATAACTGTAGTGGGGATAAATTCTTATTTATTTTCATTTATAACCTCAAAGAAATCTTGATATATTTGCAGCTCCTCAAAGTCTTCTATTTTTGGATGCTCATTATAAAATAGCTTAAAATACTCATTTTTATACAACGATCTAGGATTATTATCATCTGAAATGACTTTATCCCAAGCTTGTTGTTTTTGTTTATCTGACTTTTTATATCTCTTACCATAACTCTCTCCATCAGCAAGCAATGCTTCTGCTAAAAATAAATGTACTAAAGTTGGCTTAGATACTATCTTTTCCGCATTTGATAGATATTTTTCTAACAACTCTTTTGCACCTAAATGACTTATAACAAAAGTAGTATCAAATGCTTGATTTTTGTCTTTATCAAAATAAACATAAGTAACAGAGATATCTTGTTGCTCTGATAATGCCACTAATAGTGCTGTCAAATATAATTCAAATCGATGCTTAATACCAAAAGTTGAAGTTGTATATAACAAAACTTGATTATCTTTGATATGACAATTAGCCTCTAGCTCATATCCTAATATCTCTTGATGAAAATATTTAGACTCATAATTTACTAAATTCGCCTTATCTAATAGCTTTTGAATATTCTCAACTTCCTTATTAATCTCATTTTCAGTAAGTACAGATTCTGGAAGCTTACCACTTAGCTTAGCTTTTTTTATGGTTAATTCTTTGTCTTTCTCATTCTCAAGAGTGTTTAATAAATCTTGTTTAAATTTATGCTTATCTAAACTATTAATATCAAATGGCTCACTGTCTTCTAGTTCTTCAAAGTCATCCTCTAAATATAGTTCTAAGCCATAATTTGTATAAGCCTTAATAGGATCATCAAAGATTTTGACTAATTTAGAGATAGATAGTTGTTGTGGGAGCTTAGAGGCTACACTCAAACTATCGAGATACCCACCTATGTGGGTATGACTACTTATACAATTCCCCTTCGCTTCCTGAAGGAGTCGATTGCGCAAGCAAGACGGAGTAGTTTTAGTAGAATCATAAAATACCTTAGGCTCTGACTGTAACAACTTCAACCAAGCCTCATCATAACTTCTGTATTCATTAGCATAACATTTAGAACTAAAATGATGTAATGGATATTCTTTGATATCTTCATCTTGCCAATTATAGTTTGCTCGCAAATAACTTATTAACTCTTTGAGTATTAGACTTGGCTGTTGCTCAACATTAGTCTTAACACTTCTACCAATATAACTAAGATACAAATAATCTCGTACAGATGTAATAGCCTCTAGAAATAAATATCTATCATCATCTCGCTTAGTTCTATCGCCTTTAACTCTTCCAAGTCTTGCCATCAAATCAAAACTAATCGCAGATTCTTGGCGTGGGAACTTACCATTATTTAACCCTAGCATCGCTATCACTCTAAAAGGAACATTACGCATTGGTGTCATTGAGCAGAATGTTACTTTACCATTTAAAAAATGGTTATTAATAATTGGTTCAGATAACTGTGAAATCAGACAATATCTAATTGTATACAAATCAATCTCTTCTGCTAGCAATACATCTTTAGCTGTGGTGACTGTCTTTACGACTATATCTTTGATTTTCTTAGCGATATATTGCTCATCATTAGTTACATCAAAGACATCATCAAACATCTCCAAAAGATAGTCCTGCCATGCTTCTAAGCTTCTTGGTTTAAGTAGCTCTTGAGAATATCTCTCAAGTAGCTCTAGCAACTCATACAAGCCACCAAGTTCGACAATCTCACTACCTTCAATCACAGGTATAGTCATTAGTTTATCATCGATAATATGATTGCTATCACTATAGCTAAACCCTAGCATCAATCTCTTAAGTCCCCAGCTCCATGAGAATGTCTGACCATTATTACCATGATGAATACATGACTCTTTTAACCAATAGCGAATAGTTTCTAATTGCTCATCCGTAATTTTGAACTTTTGCTGAATTGCTGGTACAGCTAGATAATCAAGTATCTTATTAACTTCAAAGTTACTCTCTGGCAACTGCAAAAGCTCAATAAAGCTAGCGGCTAAAGGCTCTGAATCTAGTAATGTCCTATCTGCTATCGAACAAGGGAGCTTTTTATCTGTTGGATATCTTGAGAACACACTATCTATATACGGTGAATAATCTTCAATATTTGGACACATTACCAAAATATCTCGAGGCTTAATACTTGGATCTGCTTTGATCATATCCAAAAGCTTATCATGCAGAATCTGCACTTCTCTAAGTGGGCTATGGCACGAGTTAATACTGATGCTTAAATCTTTCTGCTTAGCATGATTTTGGCAATCAAGTTCGAGTAAATTCCGCTGTAGGCTTACTAGCTGTGTTTGATTATTATCAGCAAGTTTCTCAAAATCTAACGAATTTTTATCAAACTTTTCAAAGATTTCTAACTCTTGCTTTTCTTGATTTTCTAGAAGCTGGCTAAAAAATTCTTTACCTTGTTGACCTAGATTTGCCAAAAGAGGTTGAAGCTCATAGTCATCACTATCTAGCCAAGCTGAGATTTTGCTCTTGTGCAAATCATACCAATACTCACTACATGGATTAATATACAAAATATTAACATCAATATATTTAGCCAACTCAAATACAAAACCAAGATTTTTGGGAGATATAGTATTAACCCCAAATATATAGACATCATTTGGTATATTTAACTTTTCTAAGTTTTGTCGATTAAGCTTTTGGAGTGCTTCTGCTTGGACTTTGTATGGGGTATCTGGAACCTCCTTAACAAGAGCTTGCCAAAGTTGCATTTGCCAATCTTCATCACTCTCTGGTTTAGCAAGATTTATATACTCGCCCTGCTCCCACTTTTGCAACCACTCACTTCGATATGATATATATTTTGAAAATATTTCTGCTATTTTAACGGATAATTGATATTTCTTAAGATCACTATTGTGATAATACTCTTGAAGTTTAGGATTATTGATACTATCTAAACCTCTAAAAATTCTCCAAGCTAAAATATCTTTTGTGTATACTTTTTTAAATTCTTGTTTTGCTGTGAGTTCATAACAAATATCAAGTATATAACCATTTATCATGCCATATTTAAGATTCATCGCAATATTACGATATTGTGCTAACTGCATACTTAACCAATGTTGCATACCACGACTACCAACTATTAGCTGTGTTGGTGTAAACAAATCTTTTTTTTCAACATCTAGAAGTTTAGATAAAACCTGAACCAGATACTCAAGCTTATTTGATGGATAGGTGTATAGCGCCATATTTAACTAACAAGAATATTTATATTAGTTATTTTAGCAAATTGAGTAAGCAAAAAACTATTATTTCGGTTTGAAAAACTAAAAAGAATCCGCTCGAGCTTTTTCCCAAGATCTTGCAAAGCTAGCTGGCATATTACCATCTACCAAACTATTCTCTGGGATAAAGTCATACAAATCAATATATGATTTAATCTCATTTACAGATACGCGTTTTTTGAGGTTTTCTGGACCAATATCATTTGTGGATGTTAGACCCATTGCTCCAACGATTTCTAAGCATGAATTAATTGTAGCCTTATGGAAATTATATACACGATACATCTTATCCTCTACTACTAGTGCTTTTGCAAGACGCTCGTTTTGGGTTGCCACACCAACTGGACAAGTATTGTTATTACACTGGCGTGATTGAATACAGCCTACTGCCATCATCATCGCCCTAGCAGAATTACAAGTATCTGCTCCCATAGCAAATAATCTAACCATATCAAAACCAGTTGCTACTTTACTACTCGCAACAATACGAATCTCATCGCGTAAACCACATCCAACCAAAGCATTATGTACAAATATCAAGCTGTCCTCTAATGGCATACCTATATGATTAGAAAATTCTAGAGGTGCTGCACCAGTACCACCAGCTGCCCCATCTACAGTTATAAAATCAGGCTTGATACCTGTCTCAAGCATTGCCTTACATATAGCTAAGAACTCTACATGACTACCAATACAAAGCTTAAACCCTATTGGCTTACCATTTGATAAATCTCTTAATTGCTTTATAAAATAACAAAACTCAATTGGTGTTGAAAAAGCGCTATGTGCTGGTGGCGACAAGACATCTTTACCCATTGACACTCCTCTGATTTCAGCGATTTCTGGAGTTATCTTAGCAGCGGGCAATACACCTCCATGAGATGGCTTAGCCCCTTGAGATAGCTTAATCTCGATCATTTTAACACTATCTAGATTTGCTTTTTCAGCAAATTTCTCAGCAGAAAAACTACCATCTTCAGTACGACAACCAAAATAAGCTGTACCAATCTGGAATACAATATCACCACCCTGTAAATGATACTTTGTCAAACCACCTTCACCAGTACAATGACAAAATCTACCCAACTTAGCACCTTTATTCATAGCCATAATTGCATTAGCTGATAATGCTCCAAAACTCATCGCTGATATATTCAGATGTGATGCCATATATGGTTGTTTACAATCAGAACCACCAAATTTAACCCAAGTTTCAACTTCATCCAAATGTTTCGGTACTAGCGAGTGTGTTACCCACTCATAACCGACTCTATCAACATCTTTCTCAGTACCAAATGCTACGGTGTCATTTAGACCTTTAGCACGGCGATAGATTATCGATCTTGTCTCTCTACCAAATGGCTTTTCACTTTCATTATCTGCGATAAAATACTGCTGAATTTCAGGACGAATAAACTCAAGTATAAAACGCATATGCCCAACTATAGGGAAGTTTCTCAAGATTGCGTGTTTCGTTTGGGTAGTATCATATATTGCAATTACTGCCAAAACAGCTATAAAGCTTATACTGACCCATATTGATGCGTGGAGTAATGAAAGAGATAATAGAACTATTATCACAAAAACAGCAAAGCCTATATACCATTTGCGGCGCTCACTTATATGCATAGATTTTGACCTTAAAATTTATTTAAAGAATTAACTCTAAAGCTAATTTAGCATATATCTCATAAAGTTAAAATCTCTAAGTTTAGATAACACTAGTATTTACATTTAATTATCACAAGTATTTAGCTAATTTCATGATATCATCTGCTTAATAGTCATTTTATTTAGGACAAAACTATGAATAGAGATTTTTTTATAATACTATTTGCACTTTCTAATCTTATTATAGCATCAGTATTCATTAGATATTCAGAAGTTGGTCCTATTGCAAGTTTTGGTTATAGACTATTACTACCTTGTATATTTTTATATATTCATTTTTAGCAATTACCAAAGATGAAGAAAAACCATCAAAAAAATCGCTCTATATCGCCACGTTAACAGGATTTTTCTTAGCTTTAGATTTAGCTTTTTATATTATCTCTCTGATTTATACATCAATAGCAGAAGCTAGTCTTCTAACTAACCTTTGCCCATTTATTACAACTTTTATAGCTATCATATTTCTCAAGGAGAAAGTCTCTCTTAAATACTATTTAGTTTTATTGGTAGCATTTATTGGCTTATTACTTCTTATGAGTCAGGCAGGTCTAAGCTCTCAACACCTTTTAGGTAATTGGCTAGCAATTATATCTGCAGTATTTTATGCTCTTTTTATTATCTTTTCTAAGAAACTTAGAGACTCTTGCTCAACTTTTAGAATGATGTTTATTGACTCATTAAGTGGTTCAGTTGTATTATTTATATTAGCTTTTATTTTCAATGAACAGATAATTCCAAGTATCGCTAGAGGTATTGCGATTTTATTAGCTATAGCTCTATTTGGACATTTACTTGGGAATATACTATATATTAGTCGTATTAAGCATATATCATTAGTTCTTTGGTTTTACTAATTGGTCCAGTATTTGCATTGCTATATGGCTATGTTCTATTTAGAGAAACATTCTCAATACAACAACTTGTGGGAATGTTTATAATTATACTATCTGTTTATTTAGGCAAAAAAGTACTAGAGAAACAAGTAATTAAGTAGACTTTAAGAGAAAGAAAACTCTCTTATAACTATATCTATGTTAGATACTTTTTTGATTGAATCGTGTAAATCTCTTGATGAATCATCAGGTCGAGTTTTAATCACAAAATTTAGATCACGAGACTTTTTGTATAATTTATTGATTATACTCTTATTATAGTTATTTTCTAGAAGTGTAACTTGATGCCCAACTTTAGTTTCTAGAGCATGCCAACGCTCAACTATATATTTTCTTACTTCTGCTTTATATACTCTATTTACGACATGGTTCAAACTTACGTCTTGTATAGTATTTCTATTATCAGATGTATAGTGTTGCTTCATAACAGACAATAAATCTTTAATTTCCTAATTTTCTAATAGAATACTTTTTCTTATCATTTTTTAACTCCCTTATTTTATAAAAGTGCAGTTTTATCACACTTTTAATGATAGCTAACTTTTGCTATAAAGGGAAGTATTATTGCACTATTTTTCAAAAATTTATTGAATTGATGATTTGTCATCAATATACTTACATATAGAATATTCTATCTAGGATTAGAAATGTTTGATTACAAAACCGATCTAAAACCAGCCTTAAAAAGAATAGGCATGAAACAAGTCGAATTAGCCCAAAAACTTGGTAAAAGTGATCGCACTATCAAAGGTTGGGTTGCTGGTACTAATTGTCCTTCCTATGATGGACATATAGAGGTTATGAGAATACTAGGCTTAGAAGACAATTACCATCCTAATGATACATCTATAGTAGCTATTGCTAATGTTCCGGTATTCAGTTATGTTCAGGCTGGTGAGTTTACCGAATCTCAAGAAAGTATAGATCCTATCGACTACTTACAAATTCCTCATTCTCTTGTACCCAAAAACGGTTTTTCACTGAGAGTACAAGGTGAGAGTATGCTCTATGACTCTTCAGAATCTCAACTGCTTGGTCCTAAATATGCTAAATATACTCTCTACGAAGGTGAGAATATTTTAGTTGACCCTAGCGAAATTAGTCCTCAAAATCTAGTAGATAAGATTGTAGTTGCTAGAAACTCCGATGGAGCTACAGTTAAACTATTATATAAAGATAATAACCGCTTATATTTGATGCCACTAAACTCAAAATTTCAAAATAATGATGAAATCAAATCACCAACTGATGCGGTAATAATTGGTAGAGTTATTAACTCTTTTAATTTTAGAAGTTTTTAAGAAACTTAAACAAGCAGTCTTAATAGTTGATTATTCATAAAACAGCGTAGTAATTTAAATATCAGCTAGATTGTATTCTGAAAGTTTTAAATAGTTGAAAGAGAGTTCCAAATATAGTTTATTAGGTTTTGACGAAACTAAAATAAACGATAAGGAACTAAAAAATGCCAAAGTACTTAACTCTTTCAAAT
>NZ_WBSX01000075.1 GCF_009823375.1 Francisella noatunensis subsp. noatunensis
CTATTATGTTACTTTTTGTCATGTGTGTATTCCTCAGTTAAGAGTTTATATTTTGCAAAATAATTCTATCATTCTGCTGCGAATACACCGCTTATTTCTATATTAGATTTTCATCATACACTAGATTCGAGTATAACTCCTTAATTAGAATTATTTCGAGAAACTAATTTTCGGCAAATTTGCTCTAATGAAATATTTTTCTCTCTAAGTAAAACTAATAAATGAAATAATAAATCTGCTGTCTCAGAAATTAACTCCTCATCTGAATCTTGCTTCATTGCAGCAATTACAACTTCGACACCCTCTTCACAAACCTTTTGAGCTATTCTAGGCAATCCTTCTTTAAATAAACTAGTTAAATAACTATTCTCAGGTAAGTAGTCTTTTCTTTCAGCTATTAATTTTTCTAATTTATCTATTATATACAGCGAGCTATTTTCTTCATTTTTAGTAAAACATGATTTACTACCAGTATGACAAGTTGGACCGTACGGTATAGCTTTTATAAGTATAGAGTCATTATCACAATCAACAGCAATATCTTTTAGCTCAAGAAAATTACCGCTTTCTTCTCCTTTAGTCCACAATCGCTTCTTACTACGACTATAGAAGGTAACTTTGCTGATTTCTAAAGTTTTTTCTAAAGATTCTTTACTCATATAACCTAGCATTAAGACACTATTATCAATTGCTGATTGAATAATAGCTGGAGCTAAATTATCCATTTTTTGCCAAGCTATAGACTCTATAATTTTGTTATCCATTTTGTATCCTATTTTACTATTCTTGTGGGTATATTGTTTTTAAAAAGCTCTTGTTTTAACTCAGGTATCGCAATAATATCATCATGAAATACACTTGCAGCTAATGCTCCATCAATATCTGTATACTTAAATACATCGATAAAATGCTGAATCTGACCAGCACCGCCAGAGGCAATAACAGGTATTGAGATATTTGATTGGACTTCTCTAAGATGCTCTAGATCATAACCACCCTTGACACCATCATGATTCATACAGTTAAGAACTATCTCACCAGCGCCACGAGACTCAACTTCTTTTGCCCAACTAACTGGATCTAATAATGTTTGTACAGTTTTATCTGCACTACCTGTATATTGGCAAACTTTAAATTCGCCATCAATAAATTTGCTATCAATACCAACGACCACACACTGACTACCAAATTCATAAACTAGCTCATCTATCAAATCAGGTCTAGCTAATGCTGCTGAGTTTACAGATATTTTATCTGCTCCTTCATTTAATATAGCTCGAGCATTTTCTACAGATTTAATTCCACCAGCTACACAAAATGGGATATTTATCTTTTTAGCTATCTCTTGTATCCATTTGATAGAAAGTAACTCATTATCAGGACTAGCTCCAATATCATAAAATACTAGCTCATCAGCTCCTGCATCTGAGTATTTCTGAGCTAGCTCAATAATATCGCCAATGATTCTATGATTTCTAAATTTTACACCTTTGACAACTATGCCATCTTTGACATCAAGACATGGAATTATTCTTTTAGTTAACATTCTAAAGCCTCTTGTAGTGTAAATTTATTCTCATATAAAGCTTTGCCTATGATGACACCATAAGTATTCTGCTCTTTTAGAATTTCTAAATCTTCTAAGCTACCAACCCCACCAGAAGCCATAAACTGAACATCTGGATATATAGATGAATAAATTCTATATAGCTCAAAATTTGGACCTTGTAACATACCATCTCGAGAAATATCAGTACATAAGACATACTCAAGACCATCACCAAGATAAGTTTGTATTATGTCATCTAAAGTTGTTGTGCTTGATTCTTGCCAGCCATGTGTTGCTATATAAGGAATACCATCTTTAATAAATACATCTAAAGCTAAAACTATCTTCTCAGCGCCATATTTATCAAAAAACTTCTTTGTTAATGCTATGTCCTTAACAGCCAAGCTACCGACAACTACCCTATCAACACCAATCTCTAAAAGCTTTTCAATAGTTTCAAAATCTTTGACACCACCACCAACTTGTAGCGTCATATTACAGTTCTCTCTAATCTGCTGAATAGTTTCAAACTGACAAGTTTGGCCTTTTTTAGCACCATCTAAATCTACAACATGGATAAACTCAGCACCTGCTTGTTGATATGCTTTTGCAACATCTTTTGGCTCAAGCTCATAAGTAGTAGTTTTATTAAAATCACCTTTTTTCTAAACGAACACATTTGCCATTTATCAGATCTATCGCTGGAAATATATTCATTTACAAAGCTCCTTGTATAAAATTCTCTAAAATCTTCATCCCGACATTACCAGATTTCTCAGGATGAAATTGAATGCCATAGAAATTATCTTTATTTACTATTGCAGTGAAATCATTTATATAGTCATTAGTAGCTATGCTAAATTGATTAAGCTCAGCATAAAAACTATGCACAAAATATACATAATCATCTTCTGCAATATCTTTAAATAAAAAATGATCTTTATTTATATTTTGTAAGCTGTTCCAACCCATGTGTGGAATACTAAAACCTTGCGTTCTCTTAAAAGCTTTTACTTTTTCTGGAAAAATACCCAAACAATCCGTATTTCCTTCTTCAGAAAAACTATACATAATCTGCATTCCTAAACAGATTCCTAAGACAGGTTGCTTAAGCTCTGGAATAAGCTTATCTAAGTCATATTTTTTTAGATTTGCCATTGCTGATTTAGCATGTCCTACACCAGGTAAAATTACGCAGTCTGATTTTTTGATAACTTCAGCATCATGTGTTAGGACTATTTCTTGCCCTAATTTCTCAAAAGCATATTTTATCGAAGCAAAATTACTCCCACAACAATCTATTATCGCTATCATAACACTCCCTTTGAACTAGGAATCTCATCTATACCATTTTTGGCAATCGCTTGTTTAAGCACTTTTCCTAAGCCTTTAAAACACGCCTCTATCATATGATGAGTATTTTCGCCTGTTACTTTGATATGTAGTGTTGCCTTTAGACCTTCGGAAAAAGATACAAAAAAATGTTTCACCAACTCTACTGATAAATCCCCAACCATTTCTCGATCAAAATTAGCCTCAAATGAGCAGTAATTTCTACCACTTAAATCTAGAGCAATCTCAACTAAAGCCTCATCCATAGGTAGCAAAAATCCATAACGATTAATACCGTATTTATCATCAAGAGCTTGAGCAATTGCTTGTGAAAGAGTAATTGCAACATCTTCAACACAGTGATGATCATCAACATGAAGATCACCTTTTACCTGAATTGTCGCACTTATCCCAGCATGTTTTACAATCTGATCAAGCATATGATCAAAGAAACCAAGACCTGTCTCTATTTCTCTAGTCCCAGGAACATCTAGATTAACCCTTACAATAATATCAGTCTCATTATTTACACGCTTGATTTCAGCTACTCTAGGCTTATTTAATATCGCTGTAGTAATATCATCCCAAGATTGATAATTTCCAACACCAAATTGAATAGGATTAACTTTTATATTGTGAGCCAACTGTACATCCGTTTCTCTATCTCCAATCACATAGCTATCTTTTAGAGAGATTTTTTGCTCAACTAAATAGTCCATCAATAAACCAACTTTAGGTTTACGACAGTTACAATTTTCATGAGCAAAATGTGGACAAATCAATACATCCTCAAACTCGATATCTTGTGATTTAAATATCTTCATCATCAAATCATGTGGTGCATCAAAGTCTGCTTGAGGGAAAGAGTCAGTGCCTAATCCATCTTGATTTGACACCATTACAGGTTTAAAACCTGCTTTTTGTAATTTTTTAAGAGCTTCAAAAACACCATCAAAAAATTCAAGCTTCTCAATACTATCGACCTGCTTATCTATAGGTGGCTCAACTATTAAAGTACCATCTCTATCAATGAATAAATATTTACTTTGTTTCATATTCGCTACTTAATTTTTGTAATACTTCGATTAATCTTTTATTTTCAGATACTGTCCCTATACTAATTCTTAGAACTTTTTCATCATTGAAAAAATGCGCCATAGAGCGAACTACTATTTTACTATCGATTAGTTTATTAAAGATACTCTCTCTAAATCTAACTAATATAAAATTAGCATCTAATGACCACAACTTATCTACAATCTTCATTTGTGATAATCCTTGATATAGATGTTCTCTTTGCTCTTTTACTTCAGTAATTTGACTAGCTATATTTACTAAATTCTCATCATCAAGCAGTTTTAATATAGTATTTTCTGTAGTTTTTGGGATTGGATATGGTGCTAATATTTTTCTCAACCATGCTATCCTATCTGAATTAGTAATTACCGTCCCCAACCTAAGACCTGCCATACCAAAAGACTTTGACAAGGTTCTTAGCACAACTAAATTTTCATATTTATTGATAATGCTAGAAACAGATTTTTCATTACTAAATTCAATATACGCCTCATCAACTACAACTACACACTTGCCAGCTAATTCACTTAAAATTTGTTCAATATCAGCTAATAGTATAGATTTACCAGTAGGATTATTAGGAGTACATAAAAATAGTAATTTACAGTTATCAAGAATACTTGCTAAAAGCTCTATAACATTAATCTCAAAGTTATTTTCTTCTTTTAGCTTAAGAGTCTTATAATCAACACCCTGTAATTGAGCAGCTATTTTATACATCCCAAAAGTAGGCTCAACTGCAAAAGCAGAATCTTTTTGATATTCACAATATAATCTAAATAACAGATCAATCCCCTCATCACTACCTCGAGTAACTAATAGATTGCTTGCATCAACATCATATATATTAGCTAATTTCTCTACTAATTTTCTTGGTTGTGGCTCAGGATAGCGATTATACAAATACTCATCATTATATGGTGATTCATTAGCATTTAACCAAATATCTCCATCCACTTTTAAAGAGCGTGCAGATGAATAGGCACTAAATTTTTGTAAATCTTTGCGAATAAGACTTTCTGTAGTTTGATTTTGCATAATTTTATAAACTCTCCAAACGAATAGCTATTGCGTTTTCATGAGCTTTGAGACCTTCTATATCAGCTAATCTCATTGCTATTTGTCCTATGTTTTTTATACCTTGCTTAGATACATTTTGAATACTTATAGCTTTCATAAAATCTATAGTTGCTAAACCGCTATAGGCTTTCGCATATCCATAAGTAGGTAGTACATGATTAGATCCGGTAATGTAATCACCTAATGCTTCAGCCGCCCAAGGACCTAAAAATACAGCCCCTGCATTTTCGATACTATCAATATAATTATCTGCATTTTCAATATTTAAAATAAGGTGCTCAGAAGCATATTCATTAGCTATATTAATTGCTTGGCTAAGTGTATCTACAACAATAATTGCGCTACTTTCTAAAGATTTCTCAATAATAGCTTTTCTTTGGGCTATACTAGTTTGCTTAGAAACTTCATTTCTAACCTTATCTGCTAAAATTTGACTAGTTGTAATTAATAAAGCTTGTGAGTCTGTACCATGCTCAACTTGAGCTAACAAATCTGCAGCAACAAACCTGGGATCGGCCACTTCATCAGCAACTACTAAAACTTCTGAAGGTCGAGCCGGTAGATCAATAGCAGCACCGTGACTATCATTAGACACTTGCTGTTTTGCCTCTGTAACCCAAGAATTTCCAGGACCATAAATTTTATTAACTTTAGATACAGTTTCTGTACCATAAGCTAGAGCAGCTATAGCTTGAGCGCCACCTAATTTATAAATCTTTGAAACCTTACAAATATCAGCGGCTATTAAAATTAATGGATAGACATTACCTTCTTTATCACATGGAGTAGTTACATAAACCTCTTTACAACCTGCAATTTGTGCTGGAGCTGCTAACATTATTAGCGTAGAAACTAAAGGAGCTGAACCACCAGGCACATATAAGCCAACCTTTTCGATAGGTTTATAAACTTTTTTACAAACCACACCATCATTAGTATCACAAACAGTAGTTTTTGGTTTCATTACTTCATGATAGTTAGATATACGCACTATCGAGTTTTTGATTAAATTAATATCATCTTGTGAAACTAATGAGTAAGCTTGTTTAATCTCATTTTGTGAGACTTCAATATTATCTAAATCAACACCATCAAACTTAGAAGTAAACTCCAAAAGAGCTTTATCACCATTCTGCTTAACTTCATTTAAAATATTTCTAACACCTGCAACTAAGCTAGCTTTATTAGTTGAAACTGGGCGAGATAGAAGCTCTGTTTGCTTTGCTCTACTAAGCTCTTGCCAATTATATATTTCAATCATTGTTGTTACTTACTCCAACATCTTCTCAATTGGTAAAACTAATATAGAACTAGCACCAGCTGCTTTTAGCTTTTCTAAAGTTCCCCAGAAAACTCCCTCTTTGGTAACTAAATGTATCGCAACTTTAGTATCTCCATATATCGGCATTATAGTTTGACCTTCATGTCCTGGTAAAATGTGGGTAATTGTATCAACAGCATTTTTATCTATATGGAACATAATATACTTACGCTCTTGAGCATGCTTTACACCCTCAATTCGTCTAAGTAATAACTGATAATACTCTTCAAGCTCTGCTCCAAAACTCTCATTTGAGCGAATTAAAATAGCTTGACTTTTCATGATAGTATGAATCTCTTTAAGATTATTCTCTTCTAATGTTCGACCAGTTGAAACCAAGTCACATATTGAGCTCGACATTTGTAGGTTTGGAGCTATCTCAACTGATCCAGAAATAGATAATGGATCTAGATTTAAATTATTCTCATCTGAAAATTCTGTACTTAGATGAGGATATGATGTCGCTATACGAGTATTTTTAAGTGTATTAATATCATCACTTGCATCATTAGGAACTGCTATAGATAATCTACAATAACCAAATCCTAATTTCTTAGTTTTGATAATGTCATTCTTCTTAGTGGTATTTTTTATACTTAATAAATACTCTTCTAAAACATTCTCACCGACTATTCCAAAATCACAAACATTACCATTAACTAAAGTTGGAATATCATCATCTCTCACAAAAAGAAAATCAATTGGAGCATTTATTGAATGGCATAACAAGTTACTTTTACTTGAGAACTCTACTTTAATACCTATTTTGTTGAATAATTCCATAGAATTGTCATATAGTCTGCTTTTTTTTGTACAGCGACTCTTAATCTTTCTCTCATTTCAGCTCTCTTTATTGATTTTATTATAGATGGTATTGTAACCATTAGTTCCATAACTAAGGCATCTCGCAACTCTACTAATAGTAGTTAAACTAACTCCTGTTTCGGCATGTATCTGCCTATATGGTTTATCTTTTTTTAGCTCTTTGACTACTCTCCAACGTGCAGCCATAGCCATTAAGTCTACAGGAGTGCATAAATCTTCTAAAAAAAAGCTTGGCCTCTTCAGCAGACTCAAAGCTTTTAAAAACTTCATATAAGTTTTGAAGATTTTCTTCATTATTTTTTATTTCAGACATTAGATGAATTAGGATAAATAAATTTATTAATGTATTAACATATTAGTACATAAGAACAATAAATACAAATAGAAATATTGTCTAAATTAATATATTTATTTATAGAGAAAAAATATTACAGAACTAAAACTTTATTCTTCTAACTCAATACCTTTAGTCTCCGGCATAGTCGCTATGATAACAACTATAATTATAGAAGCTATTAAAGTATAAAAACTAGGAGCAACATTACCCAAATACATAACTAATGCTACTGATACTATTGGTACAGTTCCTCCTAATAAAGCATTACTTATATTATACCCAGTTGCTACACCACTAAATCTTAGATGTGTTGGAAATAGCTCATTGATTGTGACTACAAATGTCGCTGTAGCTGCTGATATTAACAACATTATCACAGTCATAACTAATGTTATAACAATTTGTGAATCTGTATTAGTCATAATATAAAATGCTGGTGTTATTAAAACTCCAATCCCAATACAAGATATTAACAATACTTTTTTTCTACCAACTTTGTCAGATAAGCCACCCCATATTGGTGCTGTTGCAAAGTAGAAGAATGCTGCAACCATAGACATCAACATAGCTGTATGTACAGAATAACCTAAATCATTTTTTAGAAATGTTGGAATAAATCCAGAAACCATATAATATACAATTCCCAAATATCCAGCTAAAGCAAATACAATAAAGATTTGATACGGATATTCTTTAACTGCAGATACTACAGGAGTATCATCTAACATCCCATCTTGTTTTGATTTAAGATACTCAGGAGACTCATCTGATGCAAACTGAAGTATCAAAACGATAACAGTAAGTATTGCTCCAATAATAAAGCAGACTCTCCAACCATACGCATGCATCTGATCAGAATTTAAAAAACTTGTTAGGATATAGACTATAAATGTACCTAAAAAAACACCTAAACCTGAGAAAAACGTACCAAAAGCAGTAATCAAACCACGCTTACTATCAAGAGCACCTTCACTTAGTACTGCAGTACACCATTATATTCACCACCTATTGAGAATCCTTGAATCATTCTAGCTAGGAGTATAATTATTACCGAAGCTATTCCCAAGCTACCATAGCTAGGAGTAAATGCTATCATAGCTATAGATATGAACATCAGTGCCACAGTAAATATCAATACATGTTTACGCCCTTTTTTGTCGCCGAGATTACCAAAGAAAATCCCACCCAACGGCCTCATCAAATATCCAGCAGCAAATAATCCAAATGTTTTTAATATAGCAACTAAAGAGTTATTATCTGGAAAAAATGTTGCCGAAATATAAATGGTTACATAAGTAAATAGAGCGAAATCAAAATACTCTACTGTTGTTGCAAAACCTGCAAATATTATATTTTTTTGGGATACTATTTTTTGCATTTCATCAATTTTAAATTTATTTTTAAGTATTATGATGAATAATAATTTAATTTGCAAAAATACTCTGCTAGATAGTATTCTCAATGTTTATAGAGATACCAAAATGTACTTCATTAGGTGTCAAGTAATTTAAACATTTCTTAGGTCTATTATTCAAGTCTATCTGTAACTTCTAATGTATTGATGAGATATATTGTTAAAGTTAGTACCTTTAGGTATAAATTGTCTGATATACCTATTCATGTTTTCATTAGTACCTCTTTGCCAAGGACTGTATGGATCAGCAAAGAATACTTTGATGCCAGTCTTGCTAGTTAGCTTCTTATGTTTAGCAAACTCTTTACCATTATCAAATGTAGCTGTTAATATTTTATGACCATTAGATACTTTGTACAATATTCTATTGATTGAATTAGCTGTTCTATCTATAGACTTGGCTAAAATAGTAAATCTGCTAGCTCTATCGACCATTGTTACAATAGCAC
>NZ_WBSX01000076.1 GCF_009823375.1 Francisella noatunensis subsp. noatunensis
GTGCTATTGTAACAATGGTCGATAGAGCTAGCAGATTTACTATTTTAGCCAAGTCTATAGATAGAACAGCTAATTCAATCAATAGAATATTGTACAAAGTATCTAATGGTCATAAAATATTAACAGCTACATTTGATAATGGTAAAGAGTTTGCTAAACATAAGAAGCTAACTAGCAAGACTGGCATCAAAGTATTCTTTGCTGATCCATACAGTCCTTGGCAAAGAGGTACTAATGAAAACATGAGTAGGTATATCAGACAATTTATACCTAAAGGTACTAACTTTAACAATATATCTCATCAATACATTAGAAAGTTACAGATAGACTTGAATAATAGACCTAAGAAATGTTTAAATTACTTGACACCTAATGAAGTACATTTTGGTATCTCTATAAACATTGAGAATACAATCTAGCTTTTATTAGTGTATTTACAGTATATAATATAAATATATATTTTAAGCAGAATTTTGTGCGAAAAACATACTAAATAATAGAGATATGTTAATGCTTTGTAGTGAATTCAAGAGGGTTACCGTACATAGATAAATATTTTTTTCCTAATAGTTCTGAGCCTATATAGTTAAGATGATTTGAGTCGGCATAGATTGGAATATTATCTATTTCAATATTGCAGTAACTGTCATCACAGATCGCTTTTTTAGGATCAATAATTACTAATTTTGGAAATTCCTTTTTGAGTTTTTCAACAAGATTAGAAAATACCAACTGTTGTTGTTTGACAAATTCTATATTTAATTTGCATGAATTATCTCCAAAAATAAATGGTAGTTTATTTTTTTCTAATGGACAAAGATTAGTGACATCAGTGTTGAGTGCTGGAGTATCTAAAATAAGTACAGGTATACTACCATTATCTACTAATAATTTGATGGATTCTTGTATTGAATTAATCGAACTAGAGTATAGTGCATTTGACCATTCACCAGCAAGAATAACATATTTATATTTTTTTGATTTTATCAAATTAGCAATGGCCTTGTTTCTATCAGTAACAGAAACATATTCAACAACATTTTTGAAAGTTGGTAAGAAGGGTGTAGATTTTTGGGTTACAACGTAAGCTTTCTGGTTTATGTTATCAAGCCAAGTAGTTATCATCGGTATTTCAGATCTTGCATGAGAGTCACCTACCAACAGAAAATTTGTATTTTTAGCTTTAGGGCTTCCGATTGAACAGACATCAATATTAGGAAGCTGTTTTGATTGAAAGCTAGCAGATTGAATCATAAGGAAACAATTGCTCTGATCGATTTTATTAAACCCGTAGTTATAGGTTAGCTTATTTTGATCAATAAGGTTTGAGGAATTAAAACCAAATCTATTATTAGTTGAGACTATATAAAAGCAGCAAGCCAAAATTAGAGGTATTATCCATAGCAATATAAAGCTTTTAGTAAAACTAAACTTATATTTGTGTCTAAAAGGTTTTTCTACAAATAAATATGTTAGTGTGGCAAGGACTAAACTAACAGTAAAAATTATGCTACAAATAGTGGCAGTTTTATTAATACTTAAATAGTTGACATAAGCAATAATAGGCCAATGCCATAAGTATAAAGAATATGAGATAAGACCTATAGCTACAAAAGGTTTTAGAGAAAGTATTCTGTTTATAATAGGTATGAAATTAGTATTTGCACCAGAATATATATAAATAGTTGCGCCAATACATGCTATAACAGTCCAAATACTCGGGAAACTTACATTAATAAAAAATATAGGGGCTATCATCATTAAAGCACCTATTGCAGAGAGTATATTAAGGGTCAGTTTGTTATTATTTAAAATAGCTGAATTATTAAGATATATAGCTAAACAGCACCCAAATAAAAGTTCAAATGCTCTATGAGTTGGAAAGTAATACCATCTGTCAGAGCTTAGAATATATAAATTAAATTCACCAGAAAGGAAAATCAAGCAAGATATAACTAGCAATATTATTGAAGTAGTTAGAAGTTTTACTTTTGTTGAAAATCTTAGTTTAAATAATAATATCAAGATTAATGGCCAAATCATATAAAACTGTTCTTCTACACCTAATGACCATGTGTGAAGTAATGGTATTATTTGTGAGTTTTGACCAAAGTAACCAAAATCAAGTTTTACAAAGAAATATATATTAGAAAAAGAAGCAATTGCACTAACAAGTGATTCGGCATAGCTTATTAAATCTTGTGGTAGTAATATAAGCCATGCAAAAAAAGTAGAGAAAACTAAGACAACTATTAATGCAGGTAGAATTCTTCTAATTCTTCTTAGATAAAAATTTTTGATAGAAAAAGAATTGTTTTGTAGGTCTCTAAGAACTATAGATGTAATTAAATATCCAGAAATTACAAAAAATATATCTACACCAAGAAAGCCAGATTTAATCCAACTTATATTTAGGTGGAATAGAACTACGGATAATACCGCAAAAGCTCTTAATCCATCTATATCTTTTCTATATTTTATGTTGCTCATTAAGATTGTGCCTTTGTATTAATTATTGATAGTGGGTTACCATACCACTCTAAATAAAGGTTACCCAAAAGAGTTGATCCGATGTTATTCAGATGAGTATTGTCGGTATACAAAGGAGTACTGCCGACAGATGTAAGAAGCTCGGTTTTAGAATCCTTTTTTTCTATAAGTTTATTGGGATCTATTACAATGAGCTTTTCTCCATATTTATGTTTTAATTTTTTTATAAAATGATTCCTGCTATCTATTATACTATAACATTGTTTGTTAAGAATTTTATCTAATTTTGTAAATCCACATGTTGACTCTGGACCTCCATATACATCGTACATGATAATAGGTATTATTCCTTGTTTGATGAAATTCGCTACTGAACTGTCAATTTGTTCAAAAGCATCAGTTTTGAGATATGTATCGTAATTCCAATATCCAGCTAGAATGATTGCTCTAGGCTTTAACTTGTGTATGTAATACTCAGTATTTTTATCAAATGAATTACTATACATCATATACTTATAGAGTTTAGGATCACCTGTCAGTGACTTAGTATAAATATATCCTTTGAGTTTTAAATTCTTTAACCAAACATTTATCATACCCTCATATGCCATAGCATGAGAATCTCCTAGAACTAAAATGTCTGTGTGATCTTTATTAATTGCGCCAAAGAAGCAATTATTATTTATTTCATTTAGATTATAATTTTCACCAGTATTGCACTGATCTATATTTAAAGATTGGCTACTATAAAAATTTAGATTTAAATTGACTGCCTCCTTATTAAAACCAAATCTTTGTTGCTTAGACGCTATGTAAAAGCCTACCGATGTAACCAAAGGTATAATCCACAATATAAAAATACTTTTTTTAAAACTAAAAATAATCTTGTATCGGAATGGTTTTTCAATAAATATATACGTCAATGTTGCTAATAGTATGCTACTAATGAATATTACAACACAAACTAGAGTAGTTTTTTCAATACTAAGATAAGTTTATATAGGCTATGATAGGCCAGTGCCATAAATATAAAGAATATGAGATAAGACCTATAGCTACAAAAGGTTTTATTGAGAATATCTTATTTGCTATTGGAGTATGATTATTATTACCACAATAAATAAATATAGTAGCTCCGACACATGTGGTAATAGTCCATAGACTAGGAAATCTGACATCAATAAAGAAGATAGGTACAATCATCAACACAGAGATTATTGATAAAACCTCAAGCACTATTTTATTATCTAAAATTATTTTATTTGTATTTTGAACTGATAAAAAAATAGCTAAACAACATCCAAATAGCAATTCAAAAGCTCTATGTGTTGGAGAATAATACCATCTGGGAGAGTCTATAATATGAATATTTAGCTCACCAGATAGAAAAAGTATGCAAGAAATAATTAAACAAATAATAGAAAAAAATAATAGTTTCTTTTGAGTGAAATTTAACTTAAATAAAGCTAGTAAAAATAATGGATAAATCAGGTAAAACTGTTCCTCAATACCAAGAGACCATGTGTGTAATAAAGGTATAATCTGTGGGCTAGCTCCAAAATAGCCAAAATTAAGTTTTATAAAGTAATAGATATTAGCTAAGGAGCTAATAGAGCTTATAATAGACTCAGAATAATTTAGTAAATCTTGGGGTAATAATATTAACCAAGCAAAAAAACTAGAGAATAATAACACAACTATTAGTGCTGGTAAAATTCTTCTAATCCTTTTTAGATAAAAACTTTTGATAGAAAATGAATTGTTTTGTAGATCTCTAAGAATTATAGATGTAATTAAGTATCCAGAAATTACAAAAAATATATCTACACCTAGAAAACCTGATTTAATCCAATTTATTTGAAGGTGAAATAGAACTACTGATAATACAGCAAATGCTCTAAGACCATCTATATCCTTTCTATACTGAATATTACTCATGAGGTATTTGGTTTTTGCAATCAGCTGTTACATATAATACATTTTTTTGAAATATAATTATAATTATCTATCATTAGTTATTGGATTACCAAACTCTTCTAGATACTTTTGACCTATAAGTTTAGAACCAATATAACTAAGATGATGACTATCAGCGTATATGGGTATACCTTTTATAGTTGTTTTACATTCATTTTTAGAGCAAATTATTTTACTAGGATTTATAATCTCTACTTGTTCAGGATATTGATTTTTAAATTTCTTATATAGTTCAGTTTGAGTTTTAATCCATTCTCTATATATACCATAGTCTATATTACAATCAAGATGTATTCTATTTATAGCACATAAGTTAGATATATTTTTATTTTCAGGTAGATATGAAGCAGGTTGACCCAAGTAAGGAGTATCAACTATTAAAATAATATTTTTGTTATTCGTCAGAGCTTCTTTTGTGATTAAACCAAATATATTTAGTTCATTTTTGTTTCCTATACCTCCCATATTCGCAATAATAATAGTCTTATAAGAACTATTCTTTGCAATTGCTTTTTTTATAAAGTCAAACCTTTGTTTCATAGCATCGTTTTTTATATTTTGATTTAGGTCATTTGGATATGGAGCATATGGCGCAGTATTTTCATTATCATTAGGCGTTATTGCTAAAAGAGTTGCGTTTGTATAAATATTTTTTAGCCATTCAGATATCATTGGCCAATCGGATCTCGCATGAGAATTACCTAAAACTAGAATATGAGATTTTTCATTATCAAAAATCTTACACTTTTTACTATCATAATTTTTTTCATATGAAACATAGTATGGTCCATTACGATTAATCTCAGAGTCTTGAGCAAAGTTATAAAAGCAGCCATTGTTGTCTATTTTTTCAAAACCATACTTGAATGTAAGTTTATTTTGATCAATATTTGGATGATTAAAACCAAATTCTTGATACTTAGCAGCCGTGTAAAATCCTATTGATATAACTAAGGGTATAATCCATAAGATAATTAAACTTTTTGAGAAGCCAAATTTAAATTTATGCCTAAAAGGTTTCTCTACAAATAAATAAGATGTAGTTGCTAATACAACGCTCAAAAGAATAACCATCGTAGCAATATCGGTAGTAATAGTAACACTTAAATAGTTTAAATAAGCTATTATCGGCCAATGCCATAAATATAAAGAATATGAGATAAGACCTATAGCTACAAAAGGCTTTATTGAAAATAATCTATTAACAACGGGAGTATAGCCAAAACTCCCTGAATAGATAAATAGAGTAGCACCCAAACAAGCCAATATCATCCAAAAGCTTGAAAAACTTACAGATATAAAAAATATTGGAACTATCATAAGTACTAAAGACAAAATTGAGTAAATATTTAAAAGAATCTTATTTGGTAATTTAAGTTCTCTATTATTTAGGCTAATGGCTAGAAAACAGCCAAATAAGAGCTCAAATCCTCTGTTAAGTGGTATATAGTAAAACTTTGGAAAATGTTTATAAAAAAATATGGCTATTGAAATAGTAATAAATAGTAGTGTGATAGTTAATAAGTATTTCTTAGATGAAGCATTTAGTCTGAACAAAATAATCAAAATCACTGGCCATATGATATAAAATTGCTCCTCAACACCTAGTGACCATGTATGCAAAAGTGGTATAGTAGAGGAGTCTGTTGCGAAATAGCCAAAGCTTAGTGTTTTAAAAAAGAAAAGGTTTGAAATAGAAGCGATTACACTTACCATTGATTTTGCATAGTTTAATAAGTCTTGTGGTAAAAGTATTAGCCATGCAAAAAAAGTAGATAAAACTAAAACAAAAATCAAAGCAGGAAGGATTCTGCGTATTCTCCTTAGGTAGAAATTTTTGATAGAAAATGAATTGTTTTGTAGGTCTCTAAGAATTATAGATGTAATTAAGTATCCAGAAATTACAAAAAATATATCTACACCAAGGAAGCCTGATTTAACCCAACTAATTTCTAAATGATATAAAATTACTGATACTACAGCTAATGCTCTAAGACCATCTATATCACTTCTATATTTTATATTATTCATAAATATTCTCTAATAAAATTACTTGCATTATGATACATTTTTATCAACAGTTAATACAATATAATTTAGATTAGATATTTTATTCTATTTTTGAATAAACTCTAATTTTAGAGGTAAGATTTATGGAAAAGAATTAGGCTAGAATGTCGAATAATTTCTCTAGTATAATTTCTTGTTTTTCTTGAGTTTTACGATTTTTATATTCAATTAAACCTTGTTCTAACAGTCTATCACCAATAACTACATGATGTGAGTAGCCTATAAGATCTGCATCAGCAAACATCACGCCAGGTCTTGCACCTCTATCATCTAAAAGCACATCTATCCCTTTTGCAACTAATTCTTGATAGAGTTTGTTAGCTGTTTGTTTTACATTATCTGATTTGTTGTAGTTGATTGGTAATATTGCTACTTGATATGGAGCGATAGCCTCTGGCCAAATGATTCCATTTTCATCATGAGATTGTTCAATTGCAGCAGCCATGACTCGAGATACTCCAAAGCCATAGCAACCCATAAGCATAGGTTTGGATTTACCATCTTGACCAATTATATTGGCATTCATTGGTTTCGAATAAACATCTTCAAGCTCAAAAATATGTCCAACTTCGATACCGTTTGTGAGCTCTAGAGTTCCATTATTATCTGGAGATATATCTCCTGTAACTACGTTTCTAATATCGGCAATTTGATAACTAGTGATGTCTCTATCCCAATTCACATTCGTAAAATGATAATCATCTTCATTTGCGCCACAACAGATATCTTCAATCATTATTGCACTATAATCAGCTATAATTTGTACAGGGCAGTTAACTATCCCTAATGAACCTGGATTAGCATTAAAAATAGAGAAAATTTCATCTTTGGTTGCAAGAGTGTATGGTGCTACAATTTGTTCGAGCTTATTGATTTTTGTCTCGTTAAGTTCATGATCTCCTCGGATAACTAAAGCGAAGAAGTTACCTTTAGCATCTTTTATAATCATAGTTTTGATAGTTTTTTTGATATCAAAATCAAGTTTACTACAAAGTTTTTCGATAGTCTTAATATTTGGGGTATGAATTTTTGTTATAGTATTTTCAGAAATTGCTCTAGTGCTTAAATCTGGTTTTGCATAGGTTGCTAACTCAATATTTGCAGCATAGTCAGAGCCATTGCTATAGCATATAATATCTTCACCAGCATTAGCTAATACTTGAAACTCATGACTATTATCGCCACCGATTGCTCCAGTGTCAGCGCGGACAGGACGATATACTAAGCCAATTTTATCAAGGATATTACAATAAGTTTCATGCATCTTATTGTAGGTGTTATGTAAACATTTGCTATTCTCATGGAATGAGTAAGCATCTTTCATGATAAATTCACGGGCACGCATCACACCAAAACGAGGGCGGATTTCATCCCTAAATTTTGTTTGAATTTGATAAAGATTTAGAGGTAATTGTTTGTAACTCTTGATAGTGTCACGAGCCATGTCTACAATAGGTTCTTCATGGGTTGGGCCATAGCAAAAATCTCTTTCATGTCTATCTTTTAGCTTCAGAAGTTCAGGACCAAATTTATCCCAGCGGTGGGTTTCTTGTAAAAGCTCTGAAGGTAGTACGCTTGGCAGTAGTAACTCACTTGCTCCAGCTTTATTCATCTCTTCACGGACTATATTCTGGATTTTCTGTAGAACTTTTAATCCTATAGGCATCCATGTATAGATTCCTGATGCAAGTTTTTTTATCAAACCAGCTTTTAGCATGTATTGATGGCTAGTAAGTACGGCTTCTTTAGGAAGCTCTTTTGTAGTAGCAATAAGGGTTTGTGTAGCTTTCATGATTATCTAAATTTCAAAATAAAAATATGAGCTAAATTATAGCAAAAAAATAATTATAAAATATAAAAATTGACTCTAGATGAAGGAAGTTAAGGAGATATGAAAAAACTAAGGAGTATCACCTAGAGTAATCTTTATATAGCTAGATTGTATTCTGAAAGTTTTAAATAGTTGAAAGAGAGTTCCAAATATAGTTTATTAGGTTTTGACGAAACTAAAATAAACGATAAGGAACTAAAAAATGCCAAAGCACTTAACTCTTTCAAATAGATATTGTATAGAAGAATTACTTAAATTAGGATACCAAACATCTCAAATAGCCAATAAAATTGGCTATAGTGAAAGAGCTATAAAAAAGGAACTTAATCGCACTAGTATAAATAGTGACTATAATGCTGAGATAGCACAGAAGCTATATCAAAGCCGCAGAACTTCAAATAATCATAAGCTATCCTGTAAAGTTAAAAAGCTA
>NZ_WBSX01000077.1 GCF_009823375.1 Francisella noatunensis subsp. noatunensis
TAAAGAGTTTGCTAAACATAAGAAGCTAACTAGCGAGACTGGCATCAAAGTATTCTTTGCTGATCCATACAGTCCTTGGCAAAGAGGTACTAATGAAAACATGAATAGGTATATCAGACAATTTATATCTAAAGGTACTAACTTTAACAATATATCTCATCAATACATTAGAAAGTTACAGATAGACTTGAATAATAGACCTAAGAAATGTTTAAATTACTTGACACCTAATGAAGTACATTTTGGTATCTCTATAAACATTGAGAATACTATCTAGCTTATTTAAAGAGGTATATGCATGGCAATACAACATATAATTGATGTAAAAACTAAAAATTTAGGTGCTATTGAAGTTAGAAGAGTCTTACCTACATCAAAGCAGAAAATGGTAGGTCCATGGATATTTTTTGATCATTTTGGGCCGGTTGAATTATTAAGTGGTGATGATGGCATAAATGTTAAACCTCATCCTCATATTAATTTAGCAACAGTTACTTATCTGTTTGAAGGAGAGATATTTCATCGAGATTCATTGGGTAATGCTCAACCAATATTACCTGGAGAAATAAATCTTATGGTAGCTGGTAAGGGTATAACGCATTCTGAACGTGAAAGAGAAGAATTAAAGTTAAAAAATTGAACTCTTCATGGGATTCAACTTTGGCATGCTTTACCTGAAGCATTTGAAGAAATTTCACCTGCTTTCTATAATTATCGGAGTGATGAATTACCAAAATTTATCAATAATAGTAGTGTAAGCTTTAAGCTTTTAATTGGTGATGCTTATGGATATAGCTCTCCAGTTAAAACATATTGTCAAACTTTATATATTGAGGTTAATATTCCTAAAAATGTTTCTATGGATCTTCCTATAAAAGAAGAATTGGCAATCTATGTTATTAAAGGTAAGGTTGAATATAACAAGCAAATAATAAATAGTCATACTATGCTTGTAATAGATAGTTTAAATCTTTATAAGTTAGATGCTTTATCACATTCGCACATTGTCATAATTAGTGGAGATAAGCTTTCGCATAGATTTATAGAATGGAATTTTGTTTCAAGTAATAAAGATAGAATCAAAAAAGCAAAAGATAACTGGAAAAATGGCAGATTTAAAAAAGTATATGGTGATGAAGAAGAGTTTATTCCACTACCATAATAAAAGAATTAAAAACTTTCAATACTACCATCTTTCTTAGCCATAATTACAGTGTCAGCAGGTTTAAGGGCAAAGATACCATTAGTTACAACACCTGTAATTTGATTTAGTTCAGTTTCAAGCTTTAGAGGGTTGTCTATTTTTAGGTTATATACATCGAGAATTACGTTACCATTGTTAGTAATAGTTTGTTCTCTATATACAGGTTGACCACCTAGCTTAACTATCTCCCTAGCAACATAACTTCTAGCCATTGGGATAACTTCTACAGGAAGAGGAAACTCTCCTAGAGTATTTACTTTTTTAGATTCATCAATAATGCAAATGAATTTTTTTGCGGCTGCAACACATATTTTTTCACGCGTAAGAGCAGCACCACCACCTTTAATTAGCTCTTTGTGGTTATTACACTCATCAGCACCATCAATATATAAATCAATTTCTCCAGCATAGTTAAGATCTACTACATCAAAACCTAATGCTTTAAGTTTGTTTGTCGAATCTTCAGAGCTTGAAACTACAAACTTTATTTTATCTTTATAATTTACGAGTTCTTTAATCAGAAATGCTACAGTACTACCAGTACCAACTCCAAGAGTTATTTCTGAAGTTATATGTTTAGCAGCTTCAATAGCAGCCAATTTCTTTAGTTCATCTTGATTATTTTTTTTATTAAAAAACATTTTAGAATTTTCTCTTATTAAATATTTTACTAAAAACACTTCCTTTGACTATATATACAATAGTACATGCGATAGCTGCTATAAACTGCCATAGAATAGGCATTGGTAGAAATATATAGCCAATAGCTATAATGATGCATATAAATGGTATGAGAATTCTTAGTGTTATATTAAATATAGGTGATAATTTAGTGTTTGTATTTTTCAGTATCTCGTAACTAAGTCTTTGTGCATCATAAATCCAGCCAGTGATAAATACATCAAATAGGAAAATGAAAATGATGATGATGTGGAGAGCAATCATATTAGAAAAATCAATATAAGCAATACCTGACTCTATAAAAAATGTAGTTATAATAAAAGGAATTAATAGAATTAGTAACTTAGTATATAGCTTAGTACCGATTTGGAAAATATACTTCAAGGATGTAACAAAAACAATAAGATTAAGAGTTGTAAATATTACCTCAAGCAATAGATAATACATAGGATAGTTTGTTTTAACTATTTTGAAAATAGTTGTGATTTGTAAGCTCTCTGTAGGTTGAAGATAGCTTCTATATTCGCCTAATATAGCATATATGGTTATACATATCATAAATGAAAAGACTATATTGTAGAATATACTTTTAAAAGCACTAGTTTTTAACTTACCAAAATCATTATCACCAATATTTATAATGTTTTTATAAAATGCTATGGAGATAAAGTTGCTTAGTATTGCATAAACTAAAGCTAGTCCAAACATGGAGCGAAGCTGCTCAACTTTTTGATAATTTATATCAAAAAGAAAATCCTTTATTCCAATTATTCCTTGAGGTGTATATATTACAATTAACATTAGAATAGTTACTAAATATAGTGATATATGAGCTGTAGTTTTTAGTGTTTCATTCAGGTTTATCTTTTGCTTATCAGCAAGTATGAACATCAAAAAAATGGAAGCAAATACAGCGAGTAGAGATGTGTATATTGGGAAATTACTACTAAACTGAAGGCTCTGGTCACTTAATCTATCTATTGCAGGTATATTATCAAAAAAATCTAAGACATAAGTAGACATATTAAACATAACAAGAGCTACAAGAATAATCATTATACCGGTTAATAAGATACTAATAGGTCTAAATTTAGAGCTGCCAGTAATTTTATAAACTAATTTACTATGTGAATTTAAGTCAGGATAAGCTTTTTGAAAATATATTGCTATTAGGTTCATTGGATAGCATAGTAGCACTAAAAATGCTATATAGGCATAAAAAAACTCTAATCCATTGTATTTAAAAACATTTGAAAAGAATCCAAAACTGAAACATATAGAGGCAGATACAAGTCCTGTAACTAGAGGTGTTGAAGTCTGTTTGATATTCATTAAATCTTCCTGTTTGATGCTAGTTGATAGCGCAGTAGTTACCGCGGAATGTTATGTTTATGATCAGCTTAGTGTTTTTGTTATATGAAACCCAAGTCGTGCACATTAAAGCCCCAAATTGAACAAAATGAGGATTTCTGTTTGCCATTATTAAGCTATTCATTGGGCTTCCAGCATAAGCAGGAGTATTTGGATTAATCGCTTTGCGTACATATACATAAGTCTCGACATCAGGATCTGGTGAGACTTGAATTACATTGTTAGGCATGCCGAATTCTTGGGTATAGGAATAGATATTTTTACCAATCCATGCTTTTTGTTGATCTATATATTTTTGCTTTGTAGCACATGAAAAAAGTGCTGATGCTAATGTTATTAAAACTACTATCTTAAAAAAGTCTTTTATCATAATAAATACATCCTATTTTATAAAACCAGTTTTTTTCATGTATATAGTCAATAATGACACAGCTGCTGGAGTTACTCCAGGAATTCGAGATGCTTCACCTAAGGTAGTTGGCTTTTGTTCTGATAATTTTTGAAGTACTTCATTAGAAAGTCCTTTCACTTGTGAATAGTCAAAGCTTTCTGGTATTGTTTTTGATTCAAGTGTTGATATTTTGGCTATATCTTTGCTTTGACGTTCGATATATCCTGAATATTTAGCAGAGATTTCTATCTGTTCGATTACAGACTCATCTTCTAGTTTTAAATTTGTATCAGGAATTTCTTGTAATTTTTTATAGTCTAGTTCTGGACGCTTTAGTAAGTCAAAAAGCGTACTTTCTCGAGTCATTTTTTTATCTAGGAATTTTTCTAGCTCACGAGCTTTTTGTGTTTGAGGACCTATCCAAGTATTTTTCATCATGGATATATTTTCATCTATAGCTGTTTTTTTATTGATAAAAAACTCTTGATCTTGCTTGTTTAATAGCCCTAGTTCGCATGCTTTGTCTGATAGCCTTAAATCTGCATTATCTTCACGCAATATAAGTCTATATTCAGCGCGAGATGTAAACATACGATAAGGTTCTTTGGTACCTTTTGTTATCAAATCATCTATCAAAACACCCATATAGCTATTTGAGCGCGTTGGATACCATGATTTATCACTATCTATATTGACTGCAGCATTTATTCCAGCTACTAAGCCTTGAGCACCTGCCTCCTCGTAGCCTGTAGTACCATTGATTTGTCCTGCAAAAAATAAGTTTTTGATATGTTTGGTCTCAAGAGTAGGTTTGAGATCTCTCGGATCAAAGAAGTCATATTCAATTGCATAACCAGGCCTCATAATAAAGGCATTTTCGAAGCCTTTAATTGAGCGTATATACTCACACTGTACTTCAAATGGTAAGCTAGTTGATAGTCCGTTAGGGTATAGCTCAATACTGTTTAAGCCCTCAGGTTCAACAAAGATTTGATGTCTATCTTTCTCAGCAAATCTGACCACTTTATCTTCAATAGATGGACAGTAACGAGGACCTATACCTTCTATTAGTCCACCATACATTGCCGATTTATCGAGATTATTTGTAATAATCTCATGAGTCTTTGAGTTGGTGTAGGTTATATAGCAAGGTATTTGTCTTGGATGCTCAATCTTTCCTTTTGAAAAAAATGAAAAATATGGTGTTGGAGTATCGCCATGTTGAACATCCATAACACTAAAATCGACACTTCGGCTGTCTATACGTGGAGGAGTACCTGTTTTGAGTCTATCTACTCTAAATGGTAATGCTCTTAAGCGAGCGGCTAATGCATTTGATGGTTGATCTCCTGCACGACCACCTTCCTTTGAAACTTGCCCAATATGTATCTTACCACCTAAGAATGTACCTACTGTGAGTACAACTTTTTTTGATTTGAAAGTGATGCCTGTTTTAGTTATGGCACCACATACGATATTATTTTCAACGACCAAATCATCTACAGAATCTTGGAAAATATCTAAATTTTCTTGATCATTTAATAGAGAGTTAATAGCTTTTTTATATAGAACTCTATCAGCTTGAGCTCTTGTCGCTCTTACAGCTGGACCTTTGCGAGAGTTTAAAATTCTAAACTGTATACCAGCCATATCAATGGCTTTTGCCATGATACCACCCATGGCATCGATTTCTTTGACAAGATGACCTTTACCGATTCCACCGATAGCAGGGTTACAAGACATTTGTCCAATTGTGTCAATATTGTGAGTGAGTAATAAGGTTTTTGCGCCTATACGTGCTGAAGCAGCAGCAGCTTCTACGCCTGCATGACCGCCACCAACAACAATAACATCATAAGTGTTGTTATAAATCATAAAGATATAAATGTGTATTTTATTCAAATGCTCTTAAATTTTACTACATTTTGAAGCAAAAATAACTACTCTAATGATATTAATTAAGCAACTTTTGCAATATAATTCTTAGTATATTAAGTGTCCTTGAAGTTGATTTATAAGTGCTTAGCATCAGTGAAATATATCATAAATATGTTGACCAAGATCCTATGAAGGTATTTCAGGATGGAGCTATCAAATCTGCAATTATACTTTTTTCATTTTTAGCTATTACAGCATTTTTTGATATCGACAAAAATCTTGTTATTATAATTATCTTGTTCATGGCTAATTTGGCTGGAAGTATTCTATTAGGAAGTATCCAAGCCAAACGTTTAGCCTTTGCCCTATATATGATTATAGCTATCGTTATAGTTAATATATCTCCATATGTACATCTTCTTTTTGAAACTAACTTTATGCTAATAGTATTTGTCGCTTTTATAGCATTTTGGTTTAGAAGGTTTGGCGAAGCTTTTACTGTATTTCCTATGATGATTGTAGTTATTACTTGTATCTGTTTTGTGCGTTATCCGTTGGAAAAAGATAATCATTTACATTTTACTCTTACAGCTATTTTGATTGGTTTGATTGTTTATCTGGTGATTATTAGAAACTACAAGCTAATGAAAGCTAATGATGTTAGTAAAGTATTTAATGAGTTTTTGAAAAATTTTGTGCGTAACTATGTTGATACATTTGAAAAAGCAAAATACAGAAGATTTACTCAATCAAATATTGTTGAAGTAAGTAATTTAAAATACCAAAATATAAATTCTTTTAAAAACCATGGTTTGATGTTCTTGAGAAAAAGCCGTCAAGAACAGTGGCGATATTTAAGCCATAACTTGGTGGTTTTTAATCGTTTAACATCTAAGTTTTTATTAGTCTATAAAAAACTTACAGTTGACTATGTTCGTTTAGGGTTTGAAGAAGAAGAAGCAAAAAATCTATCACAAGACTTAGAGAAAATTTATAAAAATACAATGATTTTGATGTTATACATACAAAAGCCTGCTAAGACTTTTGAAAAAAAGTCAGAGGATATATCTCATCTGAAATATAAATTTGAAATGAACTATATCTATAAATATCAAAATGATAAACAAAAAAGGAAGCTTTTGTTTAGTAGTTTATTGTTTTTAGATGATATGTTGATTGGTTTGGAAAATATCAGAGAGGCATACTATGATCTTATTTAAGGATAGGTATATAGATAAACTCTCTGATACAACATTATTAGCTATAAGGGTTTTTGTAGCATCTATAGTAGGTTTAATAGTTTGTTATTTAATATTTAGTTTAAGTGGTGACGATGGCTTTAGAGATAGAATATATTGGGTAGTCATTGCGGTAGTAAGTGTCGCAGCTAGTACAAGTACTAGTGTAGTTTATACAAGAGCTAAGGCGATTGTTATTTTCTCATTGTTGGGTACCTCAATAGGATCTGTAGTATTGTTGCTAATTCAAAAAAATATACCCCATAATTTTACATTGGTGGCAGGATTATGCTGCTTTGCTTTAGCACTATATGTGTATACGATGTTTTTAAATTATGCGACTAGTGTTTTTTTTATACATGTATATCTGGTAATGTACTTTGGACTATTTATTGGTTGGGATAAAGAATTATTTTTTGTAAGAGTCACATGTGTAGCAATAGGAACATTAAGTATAGTTTTGATAACTTTCCTTACAAGGGGACGAAAAAATAGAGTACTTTTTGATAGGGATATGTATAGAATTTATTCTGAACTTAAAGATCTTGTTAATAAAGTTGATCGTAGCGTAGAAAATAGAAAGATTATTTCATTAATAGAAAAAAGTATTAAGCTTAATGAGACTCTTGCGAATGCTAAATATGAGTTTTCTGAGACTAAAAAGTATTATGAATATAAGAAAATATTAATACTTATAGATGAGTTGCTCATTAACTTGAGAACGTATCGAACTCTATTTATGCAACAAAAAAAGCATGATGATAGTTTATACAAGGAATTTGTGCATTTTACTAAAGAGCAAATTCAAAGTAATTTTAAGAAGATAACTATTAGATATGATAGATTATTAGCTCAAAAATAAGTTTAGTTTAGCTTACTTTTGTTAGTGTATTCTTTGTTGAAATTGGTTTTAAGATAATTTATTAAAGAACTTATTCTCTTAAGCTGATATTTAACGGGTAGTGAAACAACAGAAAGTTTTGTTTCCTCTCTATATTCAGATAGTATTTCGACTAATTTACCATTTTTGATATCAGTATCTACATAGATATCAACTAACCTTGTGATTCCTAATCCTAAAAGAGTAGCTTGTTTCATAACTCTACCATTAGTTGCATGAAAACCATTATTATGAATATGAAGAGTATATTTATCATTTATAGAGTTGAAATTCCATTGCTTGATGCTGCCGTAAATTAGAGGTGGATCTTCAAGCTGTCTTGGATCAGATATTTTGGTATATTTCTTGATAAAATCTTTATTAGCTACATATTTAGTAAAAACTGTTCTAAGAGGAGAGACTATTAAATTTGAGTCAGGGCAGATTACCCATCCGGATAACCAAGTCGTAATCACTATCTATTAGGCTAATTCTATTGCTAGAAAAATCTAAATGGATACTAACTTTAGGATGTAGCAGCTGGAATTTCAAAACTAAAGGAGCAATAACATCTTCACCAATAATTCCTCCCACACAATTGATTTTTATATTACCACTTATTTAATTATGCTCTTGGCTAGTTAATTGTGTTGCTATATCAAGGTCTTGTAGAGCCTTTTTACATTTCTTATAATAGTCCTGTCCTATTTCAGTAAGACGAACATGTCTGGTGCTTCGAGTTATACTCGAATCTAGTGTATGATGAAAATCTAATATAGGCTAGATTGTATTCTGAAAGTTTTAAATAGTTGAAAGAGAGTTCCAAATATAGTTTATTAGGTTTTGACGAAACTAAAATAAACGATAAGGAACTAAAAAATGCCAAAGCACTTAACTCTTTCAAATAGATATTGTATAGAAGAATTACTTAAATTAGGATACCAAACATCTCAAATAGCCAATAAAATTGGCTATAGTGAAAGAGCTATAAAAAAGGAACTTAATCGCACTAGTATAAATAGTGACTATAATGCTGAGATAG
>NZ_WBSX01000078.1 GCF_009823375.1 Francisella noatunensis subsp. noatunensis
CAATATAAATACAAAAAAGAAGGTGACTCTAAACAAGTTAAGATAAAGGATAGAGCGAGTATTTCTGAAAGACCTAGCAGTGCTAATAGAAAAAATCTTTATCACTTTGAAGGTGACACTATTGTTGGTAAAGACCATAAAAGTGCTATTGTAACAATGGTCGATAGAGCTAGCAGATTTACTATTTTAGCCAAGTCTATAGATAGAACAGCTAATTCAATCAATAGAATATTGTACAAAGTATCTAATGGTCATAAAATATTAACAGCTACATTTGATAATGGTAAAGAGTTTGCTAAACATAAGAAGCTAACTAGCAAGACTGGCATCAAAGTATTCTTTGCTGATCCATACAGTCCTTGGCAAAGAGGTACTAATGAAAACATGAATAGGTATATCAGACAATTTATACCTAAAGGTACTAACTTTAACAATATATCTCATCAATACATTAGAAAGTTACAGATAGACTTGAATAATAGACCTAAGAAATGTTTAAATTACTTGACACCTAATGAAGTACATTTTGGTATCTCTATAAACATTGAGAATACAATCTAGCTCATATTGGTATTGAGCAATATCTTTTAAATGGATTATCTTTAATTTTTTTAATAGCAGGATTTTTTGTTTTTTATAAAATATTACCTAATACAAGGATTAACTCAAAAACGGCATTAATTGTAGCGTTTTGGTGGCTATAGTTTTCTCTATTGCAAAAAAACTTTTTGCTCTATATATGTTCTATGTACTTACTTATTCAGTGATTTATGGTTCATTATCTTTGATACCTATCTTTATACTATGGGTCTTTGTTGCTTGGCAGATTACACTTCTAGGAGCTGTAATGATCAAAGCTATACAGTATATGGAGGTGATACTAGACTTTAAGAAAGAAGTAAAAAGAGATGATCTATTAGTGTGTGTATGCTTAAAGAATTACATATAGCTCAAAGAGAGCTAAGAAATGGAATAAGTATAGACCAGATGTATCAAAAAATGGCGGTCGCTGATTACGATAAAGTTAAGAAAATCTTATATGACTTAGAAATTGCAGGAGTTATTAGGATAACTGCTCAAGATATTTGTTATTTGAATTGTGATGTTTTTAGTATCAACTTGTATGAGATATATTTGGCGTGTAACCCTACAATTAATTTTAAAACAAGTTCTATAAGAAAAATTAATGTAATAAAATCTGACTTATACAAAGATCTTGATATAAAATTATACGAGTGTTTTTAGGCGTATAAGGATTTATGTAATGTTATTTGAGACTCTTGATTATTCAGCATTGATTATAAATGTGTTGTATACAATATACTTAGCAAGGCTTAAAGTGTGGTCTTGGTCTTTAGGTATAGTAGGTGCGATACTTTTGTTATTTTTGTTTGCAATGAAAGGTACATATTCACTGGTATTACTCCAATTTGTTTATGTAATATTCTTCAGCTATGGTTGGTATAAGTGGTATACACAAGGTATAGATGGTGAGCATAAGACTGTTAAGTGGATGAAGAGAGCTGACTATTTTCGTTATATTGTCTATCTAGTGATACTATGTATTTTTAGTATTGTATTTAACTATATCACTAGTTCAGCAGATATATTTTCAACAGGTATTCTGACAGGTATTACATTTACAGCAATTATCATGACTATAGAGAGGTTTATGGAAAATTGGATTGTATGGATTATTTCGGATTTATATTTCGTTGTAGTCATGTATCAACAAGAACTGTATGGTCAAGTGCTACAGAACTTTATATTTTTCATTACAGCTGTTTATGGATTTTATTACTGGTATAAAAATACAAAAACTATAGAAGTTAGATAATGATTGTTAAGGTTGCTCTAGCAGTACCTCCAAGTTACTTGCTTGATTACTCTATTAAAGATACTAATATCGAGCTATTTAGCAGAGTTTTGGTACAGGTGGGTAAGCGTCAACTTATAGGCTTTATTGTAGCTAAAGATATAAAGATTGCTTATGAGCTTACAAGAGTAAAACCTATTCTAAAGATTATAGATCAACCTATTAGCGATGCTGTACAAAGACTTATTTTGTGGTTATCGCAGTATTATTGTTGTGATTTATATAATGCTATACGTTTGGCTTTACCAAATGATTTTTTGAAAATCGAGAAAGTTTCTCCTCAGAAAGATACCTATGTATATTTAGATCAAATAGAGCTACAGCAACATAAACTGACTTCAAAGCAACAAGATGTTCTAAAAATTTTTGCTAATAATGAAGCGCTTCGTTTTGAGGATCTAAAAGAACTAGCCTCTAGCTATGTTATTAATAAACTGCTTGATAAAAACATCCTCAAAAAAACTTATAAGTTAAGACAGTCTAATAATACTATAGAATCAGACTTACCTGAGTTGCTTAATCCAGAGCAGCAATACGCTTTTAAGCAAATTACATCACAATCAGGTTTCAAGGTGTCTTTACTTTATGGAGTGACTGGAAGTGGCAAAACAGAAGTTTACTTACACACCATTCAGAGCTTTTTAGCCAAGTCTCAACAAGTTCTTGTCTTAGTGCCAGAAATAAATCTTACACCACAGACAATCAAAAGATTTGAGAAGAGGTTTATAGATAAGAATGTTGTTGCACTACATTCTAAACTAAGTGATAAAGCTAGGTTAACTAACTGGTTAAAAATAAAAAATGGCGAATCTGATATTGTAATTGCTACTCGAAGTGGAGTCTTAGCTGACTTTAAGAATCTTGGGATTATCATAGTTGATGAAGAACACGATAGTTCATATAAGCAACAAACAACAACTATTCGTTATAATGCTCGTGATGCTGCTATATTTCGAGCTAGTCAGCTTAATATCCCTGTGGTTTTAGGGAGTGCTACACCATCTATTCAAAGTTACTATAATTATCTTATTGGAAAGTATAATTTGCTCAAGCTTAATAAAAGGGCGCTAAACTCACATCAGAATACGATTGAGCTATTAGATCTAAAATCAAGTATTGTTGATAATGGTATTAGTAATACTCTTTTTTCATTGATTGAACAGAATATTAACGATCATCAGCAGTCATTAATATTTATCAATAAATTAGGTTTTGCTAAGGCTTTGGTCTGTAAGAGTTGTGGAGATGCTGTAGAGTGTAAGAGATGCGATAAACCATATACATTACATACACATCCATACCAGTACTTAGAATGTCATTTTTGTGGTTCTCGTAAGCAGATAGTTACAGCTTGTCCAAGTTGCAGTGCTGAAGAGCTTTTTGCTTATGGTAGTGGTACTGAAAAAGTTCAATCAAGAATAGAAGCAAGATTTCCATATAATAAGATAGTGCGCTTTGATAGATCAAATATCAAAACTATGAATGACCTACATAGCATCAACCAAATGATAAATGATAAGCAAGTTGATGTTATTGTTGGTACTCAGATGATAGCAAAAGGGCATCATTTCGAGAATATTACATTAGCAGGGTTAATTAATATTGATGCTGGTTTATATAGTACTGATTTCCATGCAATAGAGCGAACTGCGCAAATGATAGTTCAAGTCTCTGGAAGAGCTGGAAGAGCAGATAAACCTGGAAGGATAATACTTCAGACATATCAGCCTGATAATAAACTTTTACAACTATTGGTAAATAACGATTATCTTGACTTTCTGGATTACCTTTTAGAGCAAAGAAAGTACGCGAGTTATCCGCCATATACCTATCAAGCACAAATCATAGCTGAATCAAAAGATGAGAATAAAGTCTTAAATATGTTGGAGCAAATATATTTGAGTTTGAAAGATAGCTCCGGTGTACAAGTATCTAAACCTCTACCAGCTCTTCATCTGAAAAAAAATAATGTATATCGCTATAGTATACTTTTAACCTCAAACTCTCGTAGTCAGATAAATTCAATAATTAAATGGGTTGCTAATACTCAAATAATGTCTAGTTTAAAAAACTCAGTTAAGATGTATTTTGATATTGACCCAATAGAGTTAGGTTGATTCAGAGAACTTTTATTTTTCTGAATTTAAATATTGATGAAGAATTTTAGGATTATCTTTTATCCAGTCATTAAACTTATTAGCGAGATTTTTCCCTGCTGGAGTGTTATTAAACATAAAAGCCTTATATGAAATACTATCATCAACTTTAATTGGTACTTGGCAAATATTTGGATATATACCATCTATGCCATCGGTGATAGATTTAACCGCAAGTTTATTATCAGCGATAATTAATAATTGAGCATTTTTGATTTTCTGTAAAGCAAAGTTCTCATTTGTTCCACCTCTATTTTCGATGATTAGAGTGTTTGGATTATCTATATCTGCAAACCTCTTAAACTTAGATAAGTTTTTGCAGTTAGTCATTGCTGCTTTACTAAAAGAGCCTAATGGAGTTGAGAATATGAATTTTGCTTGACGAGTAGGAGTTATTGTCATACCTCCTACAAAGACATCAAATTTACTATCTTTTAGATCACCTTCTGCAGTTGCCCAAGTCGTTTTAATAAATTTAATATCTTCATTATTTGCTTTAGCAAAAGTTTTTATGAGATCAATATCCTTGCCAGAGAATTTATTATCGTTCTTATCATAAATTGAAAAAGGAGCATAATCTCCAGTTGTTCCAACAATAATATCTGCATAACAATTAGATGTTATAACAAAAAATAAAGTGATAGTTAGATATATTATTTTTTTCATTTTTTTAAACAAATAAAATTTGAATGAAAAAATTTTATATCAAAGAGAAGAAATGAAATAGAAGAAAATAGCAGATAGAAAATTAGTCTTCTTTTTTGTCAATTCTGCTAGCTACGAAACAACCAGCACCAACAGCTACAAATGCAGATGTAATCCATAATAAATAAAACATACTAGTCTCCTCTTAGTATAACTCGTGAGAGTTTGCTTTAACTTCTTCAGCAGATACTCTACGACCATTTGCCCACATTTTCTTATACACAAAGAATGTATAAGAGAAGATGATTGGAAGTATAATAACAGCCGTACATAATATACCTATTAGAGAAGTTTGGCTACTACTTGCGTTAAATACTGTTAAGCTATATTGGAAGTTACCTACATTAGACACCATAATGAATGGGAATAATGCAAAGCCAACTGTTAATACAGCGCCTAGTAGAGAAGCCATACTAGCTATGAAGGCAGCACCATCTTTATCTTTGTTGTTAAACTTGATAACAAGTAATGCACCAACAAAAGCTAGGATAGGAGCAAACCACATCCAAATAGTTTTAGCTTGTGTGAAGTTATAATACCAAGAGTGATCACTAGTAATAACTCCAGCACTAAATGGGTGTTGTAATGCTTCTGATGCGTATGTACAACTTGCACCAGTAGAGTACTGATATCCTGGTATTAGAGCAATCCAAATAGCTGCGACTACAAATAAAACTAAGTAGATAGTCGCTGTAACATTTGTGATTTTTCTAAATCTATCTCTTAGGATACCATCAGTTCTAAGTTTAGCATAAGCTGAACCATGCATTAATGACATATTCAGAGCAAATATACCAAATAATAGTGCAAATGGAGTCAATAAGTGTATTAAAGTAACCCACATAGACTGATATTGACCATCAGTAACTGTGCCGTATATTAATCTTGCAGTATCATCATATGAGATTGGGAAACCTAAGTATAAGTTACCAACAGCTACACCCATAACAACTATAGGGATAACACTTCCTAATAAAAGCATCCAGTCCCAGAAGTTTTTCCATGTAGGATTGTCTATCTTCTTTCTGTACTCAAAAGCAGGCGGTCTTAAAAAAAGTCCCCATAGCACTAGTAAGATAGCAATATATAAACCTGAGAAGCTTGTAGCATAAACTTGCGGCCAAATAGCAAATATGGCACCACCAGCTGTAATAAACCAAACTTGGCTACCATCCCAAGTAGGGCCAACTGTATTTATGATAGTTCTTTTTTCGTAGTCATCTTTACCAACAAATTTGGCAAGAATACCTACACCAAAGTCAAAACCAACAGTAGCAGCTACTAAGAATATTAGAACTCCTACAACTAGCCAAGAGATAATTTGTAAAACATCTAATAACATTTATCTCTCCTTATTTATCATTTTTGTTTTGTTCAAAATGGTATTTACCAGTGCCTAACGAGCTAGGACCTAGTCTTGCATACTTGAACATTAAGAAAACTAATACAGCAAATAAGCTTAAGTCTATTAGACAGAAGATTGCCATAGAAGTACCAACATCTGCTGCAGTAAGAGCTGAAGAACTTATACTAGTAGGAAGTTGTCCATATACTGTCCAAGGCTGACGGCCATGCTCTGTTACGAACCAACCAGCTGAACAAGCAATAAATGGTAATGGAATTGACCATAACATTACTTTTAGTACGAATCTGCTGAATTTAGTACCACCTAATGAGTTCTTAGCAAGTAGTATTAACCCAACAAACATTAGAGCAAATAATAGTAAACCAATAGCAACCATTATTCTAAATGCCCAGAATATGCTAACAACTTCAGGAACCATATTAGTAGCAGCTGCTTTTACTAATTCAGGGTCGTTAGCAACTTTTGCTATAGTTTCAGAGTCGGCTTTACCATATTTCTCTTGAGCCACTTGTACAAGTAACTTACCGAAGCCCATGTATCTTTGATATTCAGGATTGTTATAGTTAGCATAACTACCATCTGGAGTATCGCCTTCGTGACCAGTTTCTCTCCATTTTAGAAGATCTGCATACGCTAAACCACCATCTCTAATCATAACTACCGCAGCAGGTACTTTTTCGTACTTAGCAGGGTTAGCAGCAGCTACTTCTGGAGATACATCAGCAGTTTCACCTGTTGCGATATCTCTGTAGTATGCAAGATTAGGATCTCTAGTGCCATTAGTATCTGCTTTTCCATAAAGGATAGCTTTGATACCAGGGACTTCTACATCTGTAGAGTGAGTAGCGATTAGACCAAGTACAGCAGGGATCTCTACTGCATAATGGTTTTCTTGATCAGCATTGCTCGGGATAGCTACAGCATCGAAAGCAGCAGGAGCTTTAGAAGTATCCCATTCAGCTTCTATTGAAGCCATTTTTAATGGTTGTACTTTAAATGCATCTACACCGTTTGCATCACCAAAGAACATTGCCATAGTACAAGCAACGATACCAAAACCTAGGCCAACACCTAAAGATCTTTTAGCGAATCCATTATCACGATTTTTTAGTAGATAGAAAGCACTGATACCGATTACAAAAGTCGCACCAGTTGTATATCCAGCTGTTATCACGTGACCAAAGTTTGTTTGTGCTGTTTCATTTAGGAATACTTGAAGTAAACTTACAGTTTCCATTCTCATTGTAGAGGCAACGAACTCAGAACCTACCGGGTGCTGCATATAACCGTTAGCAACTAAAATTAGTAGAGCAGAGAAGCTTGAACCTATTGCTAAACAGAATGTAGACAGTAAGTGTTGTTTCTTTGACAATTTATCCCAACCAAAGAAGAATAAACCAGCAAAAGTAGACTCAAGCATAAATGCTGCTAAGCCCTCAATAGCTAGAGGCGTACCAAAGATATCACCTACTGATTGAGAGTAGTATGACCAGTTAGTACCGAATTCAAACTCCATAGTTAGACCAGTAATAATCCCTAGAGCGAGGTTTATACCGAGTAATTTACCCCAAAACTTCACCATATCTTTATATACTTGCTTACCTGTTCTTACGTACATTACTTCCATTGTGAATAAAATCCACGTTAGACCTAATGTTAAAGGAACAAATAAGAAGTGAAATGATGCTGTTAAACCAAACTGCAATCTTGCTAAGTCAACAGACATGAGCGTTGGTAACATGTTGCTTCTCCTTATAGTTCTAGTATTTTAGTGTTATTTCCTTTTTGTAAAATAAGTGGAAAGAAAAAATCTTATAACTTAATGATTCAGAGGTCTTTTCTTATCTTTAATTATACAGTTCAAATTATAGCATATTAATAGTCTAAATCAAAAATTAAATTCGTGTAAAAATATTGAAAATAAAGGCTTTGAGTATACTGAAATGGTATGGTATCTATTAGCTTTTAGAGTGGTTTTGTAGGAAATAAATAATTCATCAGCTAGATTGTATTCTCAATGTTTATAGAGATACCAAAATGTACTTCATTAGGTGTCAAGTAATTTAAACATTTCTTAGGTCTATTATTCAAGTCTATCTGTAACTTTCTAATGTATTGATGAGATATATTGTTAAAGTTAGTACCTTTAGGTATAAATTGTCTGATATACCTATTCATGTTTTCATTAGTACCTCTTTGCCAAGGACTGTATGGATCAGCAAAGAATACTTTGATGCCAGTCTTGCTAGTTAGCTTCTTATGTTTAGCAAACTCTTTACCATTATCAAATGTAGCTGTTAATATTTTATGACCATTAGATACTTTGTACAATATTCTATTGATTGAATTAGCTGTTCTATCTATAGACTTGGCTAAAATAGTAAATCTGCTAGCTCTATCGACCATTGTTACAATAGCACTTTTATGGTCTTTACCAACAATAGTGTCACCTTCAAAGTGATAAAGATTTTTTCTATTAGCACTGCTAGGTCTTTCAGAAATACTCGCTCTATCCTTTATCTTAACTTGTTTAGAGTCACCTTCTTTTTTGTATTTATATTG
>NZ_WBSX01000079.1 GCF_009823375.1 Francisella noatunensis subsp. noatunensis
GTGCTATTGTAACAATGGTCGATAGAGCTAGCAGATTTACTATTTTAGCCAAGTCTATAGATAGAACAGCTAATTCAATCAATAGAATATTGTACAAAGTATCTAATGGTCATAAAATATTAACAGCTACATTTGATAATGGTAAAGAGTTTGCTAAACATAAGAAGCTAACTAGCAAGACTGGCATCAAAGTATTCTTTGCTGATCCATACAGTCCTTGGCAAAGAGGTATTAATGAAAACATGAATAGGTATATCAGACAATTTATATCTAAAGGTACTAACTTTAACAATATATCTCATCAATACATTAGAAAGTTACAGATAGACTTGAATAATAGACCTAAGAAATGTTTAAATTACTTGACACCTAATGAAGTACATTTTGGTATCTCTATAAACATTGAGAATACAATCTAGCAAACTTATTTATAATTTTAGACCGTTTGTGTATAAAATAGCTACATCAAAAAATTGGAGGTTGAAATGAAGAAAATTCTAGCAACAGTATTTGGTTTAATAATTGTGTCGGGAGTATATGCTGAGAGTTATCAGATGTATGCAAAACCAGATGAGAAATCCAAAAAAATTATGACAATTGATGATCAAAATCATCAATATAAAGCAATTTTCTCAAAAGGGGAGTGGATTGAAATAGTTGATCAAAAAGATGGGACAGTTGGCTGGGTTAAGCAAAAATCACCAAAAAATGATACACAAGCATCTAGTGATGATCCTATAGAAAAAATGATGGCAGATTTTCAAAAACAACAGCAAATGTTAGATGAGCATTTTAATAAGATGATAGCTAACATTGATCAAAATATAGCTCAAATGCAAACACGATCTAAAACATCAAAAGTCACTAAAAAACCAGATGTGTATAAAGAATTTAGTTCTATAACGATTAACTCAGATGTAAAACTGCTAAGATTGTCAAAAAGACAGAAGATAGTAGTGGAAAAGTCGAAACAGTAGAGAAGGAAGTACCAGCTGATCAACTGAATACTATCAAAATCTAGTACGGGATTTTGAATTTTACTAGTGATGATGCTTCTAAATAATAATCTTGCTTAATATCTTTTGTTTCCAAAGTATGCTCAATAAGTTAAAATTACTATGTAATTGCCACTAAAAACTAAGGAGTGCATTATGTATGAAGAAGAGTTCTTATCAGAAAAATTACAGCGTTTCACTTTGGTTGATATTGCGTTGGTCAAAATAGTGTACTTTCTCGTTGGCTTACTAATAATTTCGAGCTATTCAACATTAGCTTTGGTTAGCTGGGTTTTTTATTTACTAATGTTTTTGACTGCGGTTTTTCCAATAGTGATTCATCTTTTGTCATTTGAAGGATCATATATTGAAAAAGCCCATAAATATCTAAAGACAAATAAACCATCGTATCAAGTGTTGTTATTCTTTAGTATGTTTTTCTTTGCTTGTATGTTAGCTGTATTGATACCAGTTCTATTGGATGTGCCATGGTATGTTTATGTTATATTGATAGCTGTTTTTGCAATCAAACCAATGCGCTCAAATATGTTTTGGTAGAGGGAGGTTATAAAATTGAATAAAAGTACACACGATGGTCAAAAGGTTTACTCCAAATTAGTCCTTAAACTTTATAATTTCGTTGTTTTATTTTTTAATAATACTTTTTTGTGGAAATGTAAAACATCTCAGCTATTGCAGCTATACAAAGATAATGTATCGCCTAATCATTTAGATATAGGAGTAGGCTCAGGATATTATCTAAAAAATGTTAAAGATAGATTATCTAAAGTTGCATTAATGGATCTAAATCCAAATTGTTTAGAGTATGTGAAGAATGTACTCAAAGATAAAGAAGTATCAACTTATCAAGTTGATATACTAAAAGATGTTGCAGAAGAATTTTATTCAAAATATGATTCTATATCTTGTAACTATTTGATTCACTGTTTACCTGATAACGGTAATAAAGAAAAAGTATTTGAAAACATTGCTAAAATGTTAAGTAAAGATGGAGTGGCTTTTGGATCGACTATTATCAATGACTATAGCTCAAGTCTTGCGATTAAGGTGGCTAATAAATTTAATGCCAAAGGAATATTTGATAATAAAAACGATACTTATGAATCGATAGAAAAATATCTAGAGAGTAATTTTGCTGAATATACTATAAAGCAAATAGGTTCAGTTTGTGTATATGTTATGTCTAAACCTCTTAGATAATCTTTACTATTTATAATCAATAACATTCTTAATTATTTTTGTTATAATCGCTATATAGACAAATTATTCTATTCACAAAAATAATGAAGAAAAAGCTTTTATTTGTAACTTTATCGGCAGGCTTAATTTTGTTAGGCTCATGTAGTAAAACAACTGTTGCTTATGAGGATTTAAACGGTGTAGATACAACATCTATTAATTTTAGTTCTACTGATTTGCAAGCTATTACCAACAAGATGACCGAAGATATGCTGAATTCACGAGCAGTTAAGAGAATTACTGCTATGGATACTCCAACATTATTCTTTAGTAACATTCGTAATGAAACAAGAGAACATATTAATACAACAATGCTGTCAAATACAGTACAGACACAGATTATCAAATCTGGATTATTCCAAGTTACTGATATGTCTCAAATCAAAAATGTACGTGAGCAGCTTGGATATCAAGCTAATAGTGGTATGGTTGATCAAAGTACAGCTACTAAAATTGGTCAGCATATTGGTGCTAGATATATGGTTTATGGCTCTATCCAAGATATTGATAATACTAATGTTGATGGAGATAAGAGATCTAAATTCTTCTTGGCAACATTGAAGATGATGGATCTAAAAACAGGTCTTGTTGTATGGCAAGATGATAAGCAAATCCGTAAATCACAGACTAAATCAACATTTGGCTGGTAGTTAGATTTCAAAATAGTTATTTCAGAATGGATCTGAAATTTCTTAAAACATAGGAGATAAAATACTATGAAAAAGAAAATATTAAGCTCATTAATTGTTTCATCATTATTAGTAAGTCCTTTAGTTGCTGCAGAAACAACTGTAGATACTAAATCTACAACTGAGCAGTCGCAATCTGTTGATATGGGTTCAGATGTATCTAATCTTAATAGTGCTATCTCATCAGATTCAAAAGCAGTTGCGACAACTGCAAAAGATAAGAGATCCGCAGAAGAAATTTTAAGTGATGTAATGGAGAGTTATATCGATCAGAATAATCTTAGAGATAAATATGATTATGTTGGTTCTGCTATAGGTACAGCCTCTGTCAATCAAACAAATTCAAATTATGTCGATAGTGCTCAGTTAGCATTTGAGAAGGCTTTGATAAAAGCACAGGCAGAATATATATCGTTTATATCAGCTAATACAAAAGTTGATAAGAGTCTAAGCATAGATAGTACTCAAGGTTCTAATGTTAATGACATTAATACAGATTCTGATAAGCCAAAAGAGGGTACTCAAGCGGCTATTGACGCTAAGCAACAAGCATTAGAAGAAGCAAAACTAGATAAACAATTAAAAGATCAAGGCTTAAATCCAGATGATTTTGCAACACCTGATGAGAAGAGAAAAGCTCTCTTAAGTCAGCAAATGACAGTTAAAAGCTTAACTACAGGGTTTGGTAACTTATCAGGTCTACTACCAATCAAGACTTTTGTGGTAGAAAAAAATGGTAATGCGGCTATTGGTGTAGTGGTTATTTATTCAGATAAAATTAAAGGAATGTTTGAGGATATCAAGCATGGTAATGAGCCTGTAATTGTTGGTAAAGGTGGACAATCTCCTTCTGACTTATATAAGGATAAGTCAGGCGAAGATATGATGGGTGATTATGGTATCCGTGTTGGTTTTGGAGAAGATAATAAACCATATATCTTATCATATGGTCAAGGCTCGTACACAGGTCCAAAAATTCAAGGAGTTTCGGCTGGTGATTATGGTTATAAGCAAGCTGAGATTATGGCAAGAGCAAATTTAGTTACACTAATTGCTGGACAAATGTCAACTAAAGAAGCTTTGACTATGTCTGAGGATATCTCTAGCACTCTTGCTAAAAATACTAAAACGCAACAAACACGTAGAATAGATGCAACTGATATTGAAAAGACACTATCTACATATTACAAAACAAAAGCAAACCTAGATATTATTGGTCTTAAAACTGTTAAGAGATGGCGCTATAAGTTACCAAGTACGGAGAATACTGTATATGGTGTTGTATTAAAATGGGATCCTAAGCAAGTAGCTACGGCAAATAAGATTAAAAACTTTAACTATGATGAATATCGTAAACAAAACGCTAAAAGTACAGAAAGTGGAGAAACTTCCTTAAATGGTAAAGTAATTATTAGACAAAGTGATGATAATAAATATTTAAACCAATTCTAGGATAGAATGATGCAAAAGATATTAATTTTTTTTTCTCTATTTTTGACTTCTATAATTAGTAATGTTGCTGTTGCTGCAGATTCTTCTACAAATATTGTATCTGGTAGTTCAGCTAACTTGTTAAATAACTCATTAAATAATACTTTAGGTACTAACTCTGGAAGTACGCTTAAGTACAAAGGTGTAGATGAGCGAAATAATCTCAAAATGTTTACAGTTGCTATATTACCATTTGATACAAAAGGATCGACCATAAATGGTAATTATAGTGAAAAGCAGCTTCAGGATGGTCTCAATCAAACTATAATAGCTCAAATTACGCAAACACGTAAATTTAGGGTTTCTAATAGGGATGCTAAAGATGGAAAAGCTTATGAAGAAGAAATTCGACGTATAATAAACTCTAATGACTCTAGCGAAAAAGAAAAACTAAATCAAAGAATAGGCGCTGATTTTATACTAACTGGTGATATTTTAGGTTTAAACATTAGTAAGAAGAAGAGTTCGTATTATGGAGAAGACTTTACAACACTGAATGTCTCAGCGAGTGTGGCTTATCGTATGATTGAGTTAGCTACTATGGAGGTTAAATGGTCGAATGTCGTTAGATTGCAAGTACCAGCAAATATCGCTAACGAGTATGCTAACTATGATAATGGTGATCATTCACAGATATTGGATTATGTTGCTGAACAAATCGGTCAAACAATATCTGAACAGATTGTTGGAGCTATATACCCTCTTCAAGTATTAAAAGTAGACGATGGAGAGATATATTTTAACCGAGGTGGTAATGGCGTTGTTAAAGGTAGTATCTATGAAACTCGTCAAGAAGGAGGCACTAGCGTTGATCCAGCAACAGGACAGCATATTGTTTTAGATAGTAAAGTCTTAGCAAAAGTACGAATTACAGATGTGATGCCTAAGTATTCTGTAGGTATTGTAATTGATGGTAGCTTATCTAAAATACAAGCTGGTTTACGCGCATATTTATCCAAATAATATGAAAATAAAAATTTCTTTATTGTTTATTACATGTTTTGTTGTATCTAGTTGTGCGACATTTAGTGGTAGTCATCCTAATAAGGTAGGAGCTGCTAAAAGTGCTATTGAGACATGTAACTATAAACCTATCGAAACAAAGTTTGATGAAGCTTTTGATAATGATGGTATTAATGCTTCTATCGGCTTCTTAGAAACTGGACGTTTTGATCAGCTACTTGGTAAAACAGAATTATCACAAGTTAAATATGCCAATGCAGCAGATTATGTTGCTAAGTCAGAAGCAGAAGCAAAAATAAGAGTTAGAAATATCCTCAAAAATACTCAAGCTACTATTTTAAGTGATAAAGAGAGATATTACTATATATCTGATTATGAGATTACTTTTTTATATGCTTATCAAGCGCTAAATTATTTAAAACAGCATGATTTAGAAAATGCTGCTGTTAGTATTCGTAATTTGTCATATGCTCAATATGCCACTTATGAAGCAAAGGATTTAGCAGCTCAGACAAATAAAACTAGGTATAAAGAATTTAATCATGTTGATTCTAGACAGGTTTCATCAAATATATCTAGTTCAAAACAATATAGACAGTTAGTAAGTATAGCTGATAGGGTAAGAAACTCTTACGAAAATGCTTTTGGTTATTATCTAGAGGCTTTGATTTATCAGTCATACGATACCGATCTAAATAATGCTAACTTATCAATGAGTAATGCTCTAAGAGTCGTTCCGAATAATCCATATGTTAAAGAAGACTATAACCAAATCAAGAACGCTTTTGATACGGGACATAATATCTATCCACAAGGGCAAGGTAAGCTTGTTGTAATATATGAGAGTGGCTGGGTTGAGCCTATTAAAAAGTTTGATATACCTATCGCGATATTTTTCCAACAAGCTGGGGTTCAAAAAATTTCGTTACCATACTATGGCTCTTATAAGTTAGCACCTAATGTAGATGTAGAGATTTTAAAGGACAATAAAACTATTGATAAAGGTAAAACAGCATTACTGGTTGATACAACTGCAATGGCTGCTAAGTCATTATCAGATCAATATCCTGCGATTGTAACTAGAGAGATTTTACGTCTGGTTACAAAAACAGCTATTTCTGTGGCAGCTATTAGATCATCTGGTGACTATGCGGCTCTAGCGGCAATTGGAACTTCGGTGTATAACATGGCGACAACCCAAGCTGACTTAAGAGGCTGGAATCTTTTGCCTAAAAATGTTGATTTATTTTCTAAGGATTTAGATCAAGGTGAATATACGCTCAAAATTAACAATAAAGATACAATCGTAACTATTATGCCCCAAAAGATAACTCTGGTATGGTTAACAAGCGAAGGCTGTTATCAAAGGATATTATTAAACGAAATTTTATAATATTGATTGTAAATTAACTTTGAAAATTAATCTAGCTTATTAATTAGCAATCTTCTGCTTTGACTGTTTTAAAACCATAAAATGCTGCGAAAGCTTTGTTATTATTATTACTACTATCACATGTTATCGCTTCAAAAGTTATACCATAAGGTTCCGTTTTTCCATGAAGTTCGAATGTTGGCATAGTAATATTCTCTATTTTTTTGCTATGTGACTCAGCAATAATCTCTTGTCTATGTTGATTGAACTTATAAAGTGAGTAATAAGCATTTCCCATAACTCCCAATATAGTTATTAAACCTATTAGAAAGACTATATAGGATTTTTTGAAAAATTTATAAATAAGAGTTACAGTTATACTCTGATTGTCATAAAATTGCTGCATCACTGCTATAAAAAATATTATATAGTATATTAGCATTAACCTAATCTGTATGCCGTAACTAGTGGCAAGAGGAGCCATTATAAAGATTGATATGATTAATGTTAGAGAGTATATGATGAGGCTAAATTTTGAGTTTTTTTGATTAGTAGCAGCAAAAATAAAATATAAGATAAACAACCATACAATAATCATTGTATGAGGCCATAAGTTGTATCTAAATATATGAATAAAATAAAGAAGTTGACTAAAAATAGAAATATTTTGATCACTTGACATTTGATCCATTCTGACGTAGTTTCCTGGAGCAGCTATTAAAATAACTCCTCCAATCAAAAGACCAGTCAAGAAAAATAGAATTCCTTTGTTTATTATTTTGTTATTTATTTTTCTCTCAATAAAATAGGCTAAACAAAATACTAACAATACTCCGACAAACTGTTCATTGTATAAGCCTATGAAAAGACCAACAATTAAACTCATTAAACAGAATTTTTTATTCTGAATTATTAGATAATAGTAGAGAATTGTGAGAATGACATATCCCCAAAGATATTGTATAGCAGCAGTTTTCCATATTACTTGACTTATAAATCCTGTCCAAGTGAACATTAAAGCAAAAAAGAATGAATATATAATAAAATCTTTTGATGCTAAGCTATACTTGTTCCTAGTCACAATTTTGAAGATAAATATTACAAATAAGCTCATAGATATTGAGCTTATAATATTTATGGTTAGCAAAGATAAAGTTAAGTATTTTTTTGAAAATAGAGCATATACTAAAGCTTGTGCTGACATTCTACCTGTCCAGCCTGTATAATCTTGGGCTAAAAAATGGAAGAATGAACCATTTACTAAAGTATCATTTAAAGCTCTCCAAAAGTCATCCATCGCTAATGGCTGACAACAGTTTATAAATAAAAAGTACAGAAAAATAATAAAACTTATAAATATTTGTTGTTTTAGTGACTTATTCATTATTACATTAAATGCTCTTAAATTTATTACATTATATCTGACCACTCGAATATTTAAAAATATAAAAGCTAGATTGTATTCTGAAAGTTTTAAATAGTTGAAAGAGAGTTCCAAATATAGTTTATTAGGTTTTGACGAAACTAAAATAAACGATAAGGAACTAAAAAATGCCAAAGCACTTAACTCTTTCAAATAGATATTGTATAGAAGAATTACTTAAATTAGGATACCAAACATCTCAAATAGCCAATAAAATTGGCTATAGTGAAAGAGCTATAAAAAAGGAACTTAATCGCACTAGTATAAATAGTGACTATAATGCTGAGATAGCACAGAAGCTATATCAAAGCCGCAGAACTTCAAATAATCATAAGCTATCCTGTAAAGTTAAAAAGCTA
>NZ_WBSX01000008.1 GCF_009823375.1 Francisella noatunensis subsp. noatunensis
TCTATTTGAAAGAGTTAAGTGCTTTGGCATTTTTTAGTTCCTTATCGTTTATTTTAGTTTCGTCAAAACCTAATAAACTATATTTGGAACTCTCTTTCAACTATTTAAAACTTTCAGAATACAATCTAGCTAATTAATAAAATTCTGATCCCAGTCATATCCTGTTGTACCACAAACCACAGGTATATTTGCCTCTAGTAATATCGGTAAAAACTCTTGCAATACTTTTGCATTAACAAAAACTATTGCCACATCTGCATTTTGTAGTGCATCTGTTGTTAATACATTTTTTGAGTCATATACCCCTGATATTTCATGTTGTGGCAACAGTCTCTCTACTGCAGCTCCTGTCTTACCATTACCAACTATAGCTACTCTCATCGCTGTCTCCTCTAGCTGAAAAAACTACTGTAAACATTATTAACTACTTTTTGAGCATCTTTACTAGCTACAAGCATACATATACTATTTTCACTAGCGCCATGAGTAAAAAGCCTAATATTGCAGTCTTTAAGGCTACTAAAAAGCTCTCCACTAACACCATTTATTTGGTGTAAATTACTACCGACAACACTAACTAAAGATAAATCATTTTCAACTTTAATATTCACATTACCTATAGACTCTAAATATTTTAAAAGCTCTAGAGTTACTAAGTCATCACCCATCGAGTGACTACCAAGTTTATCTAAAGTGATTGCGACACTTACCTCACTAGTGGAAACCAAATCAACTGCAATATTATGGTTAACTAAAATACTAAAGACTTTCACCAAAAAACCTTGGGAACCAAACATATTAAAGCTTTTTATAGTTAGCAAAGTTTGATCTTTTCTTTCAGCTACAGCTATGATGTTTCTATTAGAATCCGCTTTTTGTGTAATTATAGTACCACCAAGTTCTGGTTGAAAAGTTGAACCAATATAAACATCAAATTTGCTAGTCATTGCTGGCCAAAATGTTTTAGGATGTACAACCTTAGCTCCAAAAGTAGCCAATTCTGCTGCCTCACAAAATCCCAGTATCTTTAAAGAATTAGCACTAGGAACAACTCTTGGATCAGCCTGATAAATACCTGTTACATCCGTATAAATTTTCAATTGATTCGCTTTTATAGCTTGAGTGTATAAAGCTGCAGAATAATCACCACACCCTCTACCTAAAGTTGTAGTGTTTCCATGAGCATCTGAACCAATAAACCCTCCCAGAATACAAACATACCCCTCCCTTATTTTGGTATAATATGCTCCATAGCATTAGTTTCTAAAGCCGATAAATTTGGGCTAGCGCAACCGAAATTACTACTAGTTTTAAGGATCGTTCTTAAATCTAAATGATATGCATTTATACCGCTCTGATTAAAAATATTAGCAACCAGAATAGAAGAAATAATCTCTCCAAAAGCTAAGATAGAATCTGATAGCTACTTACCACTAAAATAAGTTGCCATATTTGCAAACATTCTAAGCTCAGCAATCATATTACTTACAGAAGTAGTTACATCTTCTGAATCAATAGACTCCAATATTGGATTAACTATAGATTTTACCTGTTCTATAATTTCTTCTATTTTTGAATTATCTTTATTATTTGCTAATTGAATTAGTAGATTTGTAATGCCTGATTGAGCACTAACAACTACTAATTTTATTCTATTATCTGAATTAACTATATTAGCGCATTGTCTAATATTTTCTTGATTTGCTACACTTGTGCCACCAAATTTGGCAACAATTATTTCTGACATATTAGCTCTCCTATCTAATAGCTAAATATCAGACGAGAGAACATAAATTTGAGAAATACATACACAAACTAAAGCACTCCACGTCGATACATTTTTCTAAACGACATGACAGTTCTGCTACATTTCAATATCAGAACCAAGACTACCAATCATAAACTTGGATAATCTTTCGGCATAAGTTCTATCTTTTCTAGTGATCATAGGGGTTTATGCACCTAGCACTAGAGATATAACTTATGCACCTCTTTAATTACACTTTTGGATTAAGTGTTAGAATGAGTCTAACATCCCAATAATATTGAATAAAAGTTTTTTATAGCAAAAAATTAATTTTTATAATGTATGATAGGATACTGCTGTGCTTATTACCTAATTAAATAAGTTAGAAATGAGAAACTATACTGCTAATATCAATCTGTAAATTTATCTGTTGCTCTGACTAAAGCCTCTAAAATTCCCGGTTCGCTGATAGAGTGACCAGCATCTGCTATAATATCTAGCTCTGCCTTCGGCCAAACTTTATGCAAATCCCAAGCACTTACTGCTGGGCAGACCATATCATAGCGACCTTGCACTATCACACCAGGAATATCTTTAATCTTATATGCCTCATTCAATAATTGAGCCTCTTCGATAAATAATTTATTTTTAAAATAGTGACATTCAATTCTTGCAAATGCCAAGCTAAACTTATCCTCTCCATATCTATCTATAGATTTCTTATCCACAAATAACTTACTTGTTGATGCCTCCCAAACGCTCCACGCTACAGCAGCTTGTTGCTTTAGCTTCTCATCATCACCTGTAAGTATTGAATGATATGCTGATATAAAATCTTTTCTTTGCTCTACAGGAATCGGCTCTATATATTTCTCCCACATATCAGGAAATACCATACTAGCACCATGCTGATACAACCACGACAACTCTTTTTCTCGCCCAAGAAATATACCTCTTAGAACAAGCTCTGTTACAACCTCTGGGTAAGCTTGAGCATAAGCCAACCCTAGAGTACTACCCCAGGATCCGCCAAAAAGCATCCACTTATCAATATTCAATTTTTTACGAATTTTTTCAAAATCCTCAATTAAATTTTGAGTTGTATTCTCTCTTAGCTCTGCAAAAGGCGTACTTTTACCGCATCCGCGCTGGTCAACCAATATTACCCTATACTTATCTGGGTTAAAGTATTGCCTATAACTTGGTTGAATACCTCCTCCCGGACCACCATGAATAAATAGTGCAGGTTTACCGTTAGGATTGCCACACTCTTCAAAGTATATTGTATGGATATCTGAAACTTTTAAAAACTCTTGATTATATGGCTCTATTTCTGGATACAATGGCATGATACACCTATAACTCTTAAACCTTATTAGCTAAAGTATCTACCAAAAAAAATAACTAAGCAAATCAAGATTTAGCTAAAGTAAAATATTTTCCTGATTGGCTTGTAAAGTTTTTAAAAAATCACTTACTGAAATTTGCTTAACCTCACAAACTTTATTAATCACCTTAAATAGTAAAGTTAGCATACCATCATTTTGCTCCTTACCCAATAGCCAAGAGTATGATGAAGGATTATCTATCTCTATCAAGATCCTATCCAAAGGTATTCGTCTAGTTATCTCTCTAATATGTTCGCTAAATAGAATCTCAACACCTATTGAGAAATGGCCACCTAATGCCAAATATTTATCCAACACATCAAGATCTCCTGCATACCAGTGGACAATAAACCTATGTCGCTTATATCTCTCTAAAGTTTGCAAAACCTCTAGCTCTGCTCCACTTGTATGTAAGTTTAGTAATTTATTATCTACAGCTGAGTGCGAGACTATATACTCAAATACTTGCTGCTGATCATCAAATGGAGCCGCATAATCCAAAAACCTCTTATCTAAACCAATCTCTCCTATGTACTTACTCTCAAACAAGTATTTATCTAAAGACTTTAGATCATGCACATATATATTCGCCTTCCATGGATGAATACCAAATGATGGAATAATAAAATCATAGTTATCGCTTAGGGCTTTTATCGAAATATACGAAGGAACACACATCGCAACAGATAAGAGCCTTATATCATAGGTTCGACACTCTTTAGCTACCTTGTTTAAATCCTCTGATGAATATTTATCTGTATGGACATGTGCATCTAATATCATTTATATATACATTAATTTTTTCCAATGAATATAGCCGTATATTGCCACAATTAGATATATAAATGTAGTAATAGCTGCAAATGGTAAATCTTTATACATAACAGTACATAAGTGGAATCAACAACCATCCATATCATCCAGTTATCTATTATTTTCCTGCTTGCTAAAAAAACACAAACAAGTGATGCCACACTTGTAAAACCATCCATATATGGCGTTGCTGAGTCTGTATAATTTATGAGTAGCTGAGAAACCACTAAACCAAACACACCAATACTTACTAGAACTTTTAACCAACCAATGATTTTAAGTCTATGAACAACTATCTTTTTGTGACTAAAGTTGGGTTGCCAACTATACCAACCGTATCCAAAGCTAAACAAAAGAATCATCTGCAATATAGCATCAGCATATAAGCCACTTATAGAAAACAATCCCGCACTCATAATCAAGCCAACTATACCTACAGGCCAACCAATAATATATAGCCCTGCTAATAAAAAGGTACACAAAAGATTAATAATCATTGTACAAAAATCAAGAAGATGAATCATGGTTCTATTAAAGATAAATTTTTAAAGATTATAATAACTTGTATTTTTGAATAAAAAACTGGTGATCTAAATAATACACATAACTAGTGTTAAGCTATTAGTAAGATAAAGAAATAATTGACTATGTCTAAAAGCAGATATATTATCACTTATGCTTGTTATAACATATTTAATATGAGGATCAAATCATGAAACTAAAAAAAATATTAACTGCCACTTTACTTGCAGCATCAGCATTATCGCTAAGTAGTTGCTGGTTAGTTGTAGCTGGTGCAGTAGGTGCTAGTACTGTTGCCTATGTAGAAGGTAACTATTCTATGAATATAGAAGGTAACTACATTGCTGTATATAAGGCAGCTCTTAAGGCAGTTAATGATAACAACGACTTCGTTCTGGTGTCAAAAGATATTGATAAAACTAAAAAATCTGCCGATATCGAGGGTGCTACTAAGATAGATAGTACAAGCTTTAGTATCAAGATAGATAGTCTTACTGATAAAATATCTAAAGTAACTATCAAGTTTGGAACTTTTGGTGATCAAGCGATGTCATCAAAACTTATGGATCAAATTCAGGCTAACGTATACAAAGCTTCTTAGTAATGTTCAAAAAAGCTCACTTTATCATTTTATCAGTTATCATGCTGATATCTCTGAATAGTTGTGTTGCCACTGCAATTTTAATAGGAGCAGCAGTTGTTGCTGGTGGTGCTGTATATTATGTAAATGGTGATTATATAATTGAGGTGCCCAAAGATATCCGCTCTGTATACAATGCAACTATCAAAACTATGCAAATGGATAAACAGTTTTCTCTACTTAGCCAATCATATAAAGATAAAACAGCTGAAGTCAAAGCATCTCAGAATGGCAATGATGTAACTATTAATCTGACTAGTCTAAGTAGCCACTCTACAGAAATAAAAATACGGGTTGGGACTCTCGGTGACGAGAAAGATTCTATAAATATAGCAAATGCTGTAACCAAAAATATAACCTAGATAAGTATTTATCGATTTTTGGTCAACTTTTTCTTTTTAAAAACTTTCAAATATGTATAATTTGTGTTAATCCTGAACTGACCCAGTATTACTGTATTATCATGAGTAATAAAGTACTAGACACATACTACAAAAATAATAGGCATATATGGGTGTTAGTATTATCTGGCGCTGTCATAGGAACATTAGTAGGCCTATTTGCAACATTTTTCCAATTAATTCTAGACTCTATTAGTGAACTTAAAAAGATGTTGTTTTCTTTAAGTGGCGGTAATCTATTTATCAAAATCATAATGTCTGTTTCGTTAACTATAACTATGGTAGTGATATCAATACTTATAGTTAGAAAGTTTGCCAAAGAAGCTGGTGGTAGTGGTATCCAAGAAGTAGAAGGTGCTCTGAAAGGATGTCGGAAATTACGTAAAAGAGTAGTCCCTGTAAAATTTGTGAGTGGTCTTTTCTCTTTAGGCTCTGGTTTAAGTTTAGGTAAAGAGGGTCCTTCAATACATATGGCAGCTGCATTAGCGCAATTCTTTGTAGATAGATTTAAACTTACCAAAAAGTATGCAAACGCAGTAATATCTGCTGGTGCTGGTGCTGGTTTAGCTGCTGCATTTAACACACCTCTTTCTGGGATTGTCTTTGTAATCGAAGAAATGAATAGGAAATTTAGGTTTAGTGTTTCAGCAATAAAATGTGTTCTTGTAGCTTGTATAATGAGTACTATTGTTTCTAGAGCTATTATGGGCAATCCCCCTGCAATACGTGTCGAGACATTTAGTGCAGTTCCACAAAATACTCTTTGGTTATTTATGGTGTTGGGTATTATCTTTGGTTACTTTGGACTACTATTTAACAAATCAATTATCAAAGTCGCAAACTTCTTTTCAGATGGATCTAAGAGAAGATACTGGACTCTAGTTATAACTGTTTGTATAGTATTTGGTGTCGGTGTTGTACTTTCTCCAAATGCTGTGGGCGGTGGATACATAGTTATAGCAAATGCTTTAGACTACAACCTATCTATCAAAATGCTTTTAGTTTTATTTGCTCTACGTTTTGCCGGTGTAATTTTCTCATATGGGACGGGTGTTACAGGTGGTATATTTGCACCGATGATTGCTCTTGGGACTGTTTTTGGTCTAGCCTATGGTCTATCTATAGCTCAGCTTTTCCCTGAGTATAATATTGATGCTGGTATCTTTGCTGTAGCTGGGATGAGTGCCTTATTTACTGCGACAGTAGGTGCCCCTCTGACTGGTATTGTACTAGTAATGGAAATGACTTGGAACTTCCATCTTTTACTTCCTCTGATGATAACTTGCTTTAGTGCGTCGATGCTGACATATATTCATCATCAAAAACCAATATATGATACTCTATTAAGACGTACTATTTCTAATGAAAGAAAACAGCAGGCAAAGGAAAAAAATGAGCGAAATCAAAAGTCAGCTCCAGATACTCAAGGACAACCTATCTCAAAAGAAGAAATATAATCACTTAATTTCTCTAATGCACTGGGACTTAGAAGCAGAAGCTCCCAAAAACTCAATCAACACCACATCTGAAGTTATTGGTTTTTTCAGTGAAAAAATCTATGAAATAACTAATAGTGAAGAAATAACTAAAAGCTTAAAGTACTTAAATAACAACTTGTCAGCACTTGATGAGACTAACAAAAGGATTGTGTATCTAACAACAAAGCAAAAAGATAGACTAAGCAAAATACCAAAAGATGAGTATGTCGCATACAACAAACTACTATCACAAGCTCAAAATATTTCGACAAAAGCTCGTAAAGATAATGACTTTGAAGTATTTGCTCCATATTTAGAAGAGATTATAAAGTATCAAAAAAAAGTATGTCGAAAGAATTGGCTATAATGAGCACCCCTATGATGTGCTTCTTGATGATTATGAAAAAGGTATGACTGTTGCAAAATTAGAACCTTTCTTTGACAGTCTAAAAGAAAGAATAGTACCTCTTCTAGAAAAGATAAAAGATGCTAAGCAAGTTAATACTAGCTATATTGATAAACCGTATGATATCGATAAGCAAAAAGAGTATTCTCACAAAATAGCTAAGCAACTAGGATTTAACTTTGATAGTGGTATTCTAAAAGAAAGTGCTCATCCATTTACTCTAAACTTCAATAAATATGATGTCAGAATGACAACACGCTATATCGAAGATCTTTTTACTTCTTCATTATTTGGTACTATCCATGAAACTGGTCATGCCATGTATGAGCAAAATATTGGTGATAATATCTATGATACTATACTAGGCACTAGTGTTAGCTTAGGCATACACGAATCACAATCACGATTTTATGAAAATCTAGTTGGCAAAAATAAAGCCTTTTGGGATAGAAACTATAGTGAACTACAAGACTTATTTGCAGAAAATCTAGCTGATACTAGTATAGAAGAGTTTTATAAAGCAATAAATAAAGTTAGCCCTAGCCTAATCCGTGTAGAAGCGGATGAATTGACATATTCTCTACACATATTAGTACGCTTTGAAATAGAGAAAGAAATCTTTGAAAAAGATATTGATATTAGAGAGTTGCCAAAACTATGGAATAATAAATATCAAAAATATTTAGGTATTACTCCGTTTAATTTCTCTGATGGAATATTGCAAGATGTACATTGGTCAGCTGGTTTGTTCGGCTACTTTCCAACTTATGCTCTTGGTAGTGCCTATGCTTCACAGATTTTTTATTATATGAATAAAGATTTTGATGTTAATGTCGCTATTAGAGATAACAAGCTAGAGCTTGTATTAGGCTTTTTAACTAAGCATATACACCAGCTTGGTAGTCTAAAGCCTGCTGATGAGATTATCTATAATATGTGTGGAGAATATTAAACGCTAAGTTTTATGTAGAGTATCTAGATGATAAGTTTACTAAAATTTACAATTTAAAATAATATTCATATCCGCTACCTTTCTACTCTAGCCTTTAGGGTAAATATTAGCGATAATATAAGCATTGAGAATACAATCTAGCATATATTCATTTTATAAGTTAATAAAATATTTAGAACTGTATTTTAGAACTCTTGATAACAAGCTACAAGTACTATTTATTATTCGTTAAGAATGTAAAACAAAAACACCAATAAAACATATTAAAACTTATCTATATTTTTTTTCCAATAAGCTTAATTTATTACTTGAAAAATAGCAAAGTATCCTTAAATATATAACAGATACTATTTCTTAGGGGGAAATAATGGATATAAATAAATTTACAATAAAACTACAGGAAGCATTAGCAGAAGCTCAATCTTATGCTTTTCAGCAAAAAGCTACTGAGTTTACATCAGCACACATGGTAAAAGCTATTTTGGAGCAAAATGATAGTGTTGTTGCATCAATTCTTAGTGTTTGTGGTGTTAATATACAAAACTTTATAAAAGCTGTAAATGATATGGTGGATGGTGTTGCGGTACTATCAGGAGAAGGTAATCCTCAAGTAGCTCCATCTAGAGATTTGATAGCTACATTACATAAGATGCAAGAGCTTGCTAATAAAAATGGCGATGAGTTTATTTCAAGTGAAGTTTTCTTGTTAGCCTCTTTAGAAGACAAAAGTTTAACTGGACTATATAACAAGTTTGGTATTACAAAAGAAAAACTGACAAAAGCAGTCAATGATTATCGCGGAGGAGAGAAAGTGAGTAGTCAAAATCAAGAAGATATGAAAGGCGCATTAGATAAATATACAGTGGATCTGACAGATTTAGCGAGAAAAGGAAAAATTGATCCAATTATAGGTAGAGATAGTGAGATCCGTAGAGCTATACAAGTATTACAAAGAAGAACTAAGAACAACCCTGTGTTTATAGGTGAGCCAGGTGTTGGTAAAACTGCTATTGTAGAGGGCTTAGCTCAACGAATAGTTAATGATGAAGTACCAGAAGGTGTCAAAGGCAAAAAAGTATTATCTTTAGATATGGGTGCATTATTAGCTGGTGCTAAATTTAGAGGAGATTTTGAAGAGAGATTAAAATCTGTTTTAAAAGAATTATCAAAACAAGAAGGTAATGTGATTCTATTTATAGATGAGTTACATACTATGGTTGGTGCTGGTAAAGCAGAAGGCTCTATGGATGCTGGTAACATGCTTAAGCCTGCTTTGGCTAGAGGTGAGCTAAAATGTGTTGGTGCAACGACTTTAGATGAGTATCGTGAGTATGTTGAAAAAGATTCCGCACTTGAAAGAAGATTCCAAAAAGTGCTAGTTGATGAACCAACTGTTGAAGATACTATTGCTATACTTAGAGGTCTGAAAGAAAGATATGAGTTGCACCATGGTGTAAATATTACAGACTCTGCTATTGTGAGTGCTGCTACATTATCACATAGATATATCACAGATAGACAACTACCTGATAAAGCTATTGATTTAGTGGATGAAGCAGCTAGCCAAATTCGTATGGAAATAGACTCTAAACCTGAAAAAATGGAGAGCTTGTACCGTAGAATTATTCAGCTAAAAATGCAACGTGAGCAGTTAAAAAAAGAAAAAGATGATGCTGCCAAGAAGCGTTTAGAAATATTAGAGGCTGAAATCAAAGGCTTAGAATCTGAGTATCAAGGCTTTGAGGAACTTTGGAAAGCTGAGAAGCTTAAAATGCAAGATACAAGTAAGCTAAAAGAAGAGCTGGAGAAAGCTAAGTTTGAGCTGGAGAAATACCAAAGAGCTGGTGATTTGAGCAAAATGGCTGAACTACAATACGGTAAAATACCAGAACTTGAAGCTCAAATTAAACAAATTGAAAATACTGAAGCAGAACCCTCTGAAAATAAACTTGTAAGAACATCTGTTACAGAAAATGAAATAGCTGATGTAGTTTCTAAAGCTACTGGCATACCAGTTTCTAAGATGATGGAAGGAGAAAAAGATAAGCTTCTAAACATGGAAAGCTTCCTACATAAGAGAGTAATTGGCCAAGATCAAGCTATAAAAGCAGTATCGAATGCTGTGAGAAGATCTCGCTCCGGATTATCAGATCCAAATAGACCTATAGGTTCATTTATGTTCTTAGGTCCAACAGGTGTAGGTAAAACTGAGCTTACAAAAGCATTAGCAGAATTCTTATTTGATGATGAGGATGCAATGCTTAGAGTAGATATGTCTGAGTTTATGGAGAAACACTCTGTAGCTAGATTGATAGGTGCTCCTCCAGGATATGTGGGTTATGAGCAAGGCGGTTATCTAACTGAACATGTTAGAAGAAAACCTTATTCTGTAATCTTATTAGATGAGGTTGAAAAAGCTCACGCAGATGTATTTAACATCTTGCTACAAGTATTAGATGATGGGCGACTAACTGATGGTCAAGGCAGAACAGTTGACTTTAAAAATACTGTAATAGTTATGACTTCTAACCTTGGTTCGCATAGAATCCAAGAAATGCAAGGTCAAGACTATGACACAGTCAAAGATGCTGTAATGGAAATGGTACTTAGCCACTTCAGACCTGAGTTTGTAAATAGGATTGATGATGCTATTGTGTTTGAACCTCTAAACAAAGAGATGATAACTGAAATAGCTATGATACAGATTAAGCGCTTAGAAAAACGTCTAAGAGATCTAAATATAGGTTTAGAAGTAACTGCTAAAGCTATGGATAAATTAGCTGATGCTGGTTTTGATCCTGTATTTGGTGCTAGACCACTTAAACGAGCTATCCAAAGCAACTTAGAAAATCCTCTAGCACTTAAACTACTAGATGGAGAGTTTAAAGCAGAAGATAAAATAGTTGTTGATGTAGATAGTGACCACAATATAGTTTTTTCTAAATAAATCCTTTTGTATATTTCTTTAAATTGTCTTTCTTAGTTGGTAAAAATTAACAGGTGCTTGTTATTTTCTGATAATTTACTATTTCCTAATAGGTTGTATACTATAACAGCAATTCATTTTTATATAAAATTTTAGATTCGGAGCAATTATATGAACTATAAAAAGCTATTAATAAGCGCTTTATTAACAGCTTGCGGAGCTACAAGCTATGCTGCTGTAGAGTATAAAGCTGGTACTAGTTATTCTAAGGGTCAAGAAGTAAAAAATGCGGAATCTTGCTATGTATGTGATATACCGGGATGGTGCTCTTCTTCAGCTGCTTGGGCTTATGAGCCAGGCAAAGGTACTGCTTGGCAACAGGCTTGGACAGAAGGATGCAAAGATCCTAGTCCATCGCCAGAACCTACTACAGAAAAAACAATCTCTGTAAAACTATCTGGAGATAGTTTACCTGCTAATGCAAAAATTGAATGCTAGCATATATTTATCAATATGAACCTTTCTAACATTAAAATCATGCTACTTGGCTCAGGCGAGCTTGGCAAAGAATTTATCATAGCAGCTTAGAGACTTGGCATACACACTATAGCTGTAGATCGTTACGAGAATGCGCCAGCTATGCAAGTAGCTCATGAGAGCCATGTTATAGATATGCTAAATACTGATGCTCTTGAACAACTAATATTAGCAAAAAAACCAACTTATATAGTTCCTGAGATTGAGGCTATAAATACTGATAGCTTAGTAAAGTTAGAGGCCCATAACTTCAATATTGTTCCATGTGCAAAAGCTACAAAGCTCACTATGGATCGCCAAGGTATAAGATCTATAGCAGCTAATGAGCTTGGTCTAGCGACATCTAAATTTGCTTTTGCTAATAGTCAAAAAGAATATCTTGATGCTGTTGAGATTATTGGACTACCATTTGTAATTAAGCCAGTAATGAGCTCATCAGGTAAAGGACAATCTATAGTCAAAGAACGTAGCGAAGTTCAAAAAGCTTGGGATTATGCCCAAAGTGGCTCTCGAGGTCATGCTAAAGGTGTAATTGTTGAGCAATTTATAGATTTTGATTATGAGGTTACTCTTCTAACTGTTAGACATAAAGATGGTACTTCATTTTGTGATCCTATCGGACATATCCAGAAAGATGGTGACTATAGATTCTCTTGACAACCTCATGCAATGTCGAATATAGCTCTAGCGAAATCTCAAAAGATAGCCAGAGAGATCACAGATGCGCTAGGAGGATATGGAATTTTTGGTGTTGAGTTATTTATAAAGGGGGATGAAGTGTTTTTTAATGAAGTCTCTCCTCGTCCTCACGATACAGGCATGGTAACACTCATATCACAAAACATTAATGAATTTGAATTACATCTGCGTGCAATATTAGGGTTACCGATACCGCAAATACAAACTCTTCAACCCTCAGCATCGGCGGCTATATTACTTGAAGGAGAATCTACAGATCCAAGTATATTAGGGATTGATGCGGCTATATCTGACTCAAATATAGATATTAGAATTTTTGGCAAAAAAGAAATTCATGGTAAACGCCGTATGGGAGTAGTTTTAGCTAAGGGTCAATCAACACAACAAGCTTTGGATGCTTCTAAAAAAGCCGTAAGCAAAATTTATCTAGCATAAAAATAAAAGCTTCCTAACTAGGTTGATGCCATCTCCTATAGGGATAATACAAGCTTCCACTGTATTATCATTATGAATTAATTTATTTAACTCTCTTATAACCAAGGTGTTTTGCTCATTATTATACTCATCTGCAACTCTACCTGACCAAAGCACATTATCTATTGCGATAATTCCACCTGAGTTTACCAATTTTAAAGCTTTTTCATAGTAGTTAATATAGTTTGGCTTATCCGCATCTATATATACAAAGTCAAACTTCTTAGCTTGCTTTTCAAACCTTTCTAAAGTTTCTAAAGCTGGTGCAATATTAAGATTAATTTTATGCTCAACGTTTGCTTCTTGCCAAAAGTGTTTGTATGGCTTGATATATTCATAACTAATATCACAGGCTTCTAGTTTACCTTCAGAGGGTAATGCTTGAGCCATAATCAATGTTGAAAAACCTCTAAAAACACCTATTTCTAAGACATTTTTTGCATTAATCATTTTGATAAAGAGACTAATAAGCTGTAACTGATTAGGTGAACTAAGCATATGACTTAACTCATCATTTGCTGCTTTATCAAAGAGCTCCTGTGCAGTTTTATCTAGTTTTACTGAATTATCATTTATATATTGATTAAGTCTAGGATTACTAAACAATGATGCTATAGACATAAAAGATGCCAATTAATTTAACGACAAGATAGTAATAAGTTTAGAGAATCACGAACAAAAAGACAAAAAATGTGCAGTAAATGGACTACTTAATTTTAGTAATAGAAAATGTCCAGAACCAGAAAATAAGAGCATAAACACCCCACCATTCAACAATATTATGATTAACTGTTGTCTGATCCATAAATACTGACCATATCGAAAAAGCTGCCGTTATCAAAATGGCAAATCTACGCAAGATAAGAGGTACTTTGTTTAGTCGATCTGAATACTTATATTCGATAATTGTATACCAAACCTGACAAATACTCATTAGCACAAAGAACACAGCAACACCCTTTAGGTGAACTTTCATAAGAGTCTGCTGACCATCAATGACTGAAGTCCCAACTATTAATCCAATACAACCAACAGATGCTAAGAAAAGCATAATCTTACCTTGTTTAATTATTGATTTCTTATTATCACTTATTTGAACAAGTAGCTGTGTGATAAAAAAGAAAATCACTGCCATAAGCGTAGCAGTCGGTATTAGTATAGCTTTGAGCATATACTTCTCATACGATGTAAATCCAGCATGCGTAATATCAGAACAGCCAGAAATAAATGGATTACATAAAGTGTTATTACCATCTGCAATAGATACAAGATATGTTACAAAAAACAAAACCGCTACAGATATTGTTGTCGCAGCGATTAATTTTCTTGGGTCAAGTTCAGCTTTCATTTTTAACCAAAACATTATTATAAATCTTATGCTAATAGTACCACTTGTTAATAGATATTTCTAATTTTAGCTCTTTTATTTTGTACTACAGATGTATGAAAAATTTAGGCTTTGTCACACATAATCAACAAAATAGATTAATATTTACCTTTTTCATATCTATGCTATAATTTGTGGGTTTCTTCTAAAAAAGTAAAATAACGAAAGGATTTAGTAAAATGCCATTTGTAGTTACTGAAAATTGTATCAAATGTAAATATGGTGACTGTGTAGAAGTATGTCCTGTTGACTGTTTCTATGAAGGTCCTAACATGTTAGTAATAAACCCAGACGAATGTATCGACTGTGCTCTTTGTGAGCCTGAGTGTCCTGTTGATGCTATCAAATCTAGCGATGATCTTACAGAGAGCCAAGAGCAAATGCTTGATCTTAACAGAGAGTTAGCTAGCATTTGGCCAAATATCGTCGAAAAATGTGATCCTTGTGAAGATGCTGATAACTGGGCATCTGTTCCAGATAAGTTAAAATATTTAGAAAAATAATCTTTCATTTTTATCTAAGAATCTTATCTTATTTTCTTCATAAGCTTATTTTTTTGTCGGCATCTATTTGTAAAAAGTGTATAATGACACTAATAATTTTGAGCTTTTGTACAAACTGATAGTTAAATAAAACTACTAAAAATTTATGGAGAGTCTTTAAATGAAATCTTTTTTTAAAAAGATTTGGAATATTCTAATCTGGGCTAGGATGACTACTTTCCAACTCTACTCATTTGCTGTTATTGGTGGTTGTAGTATCCTTATAAATATATTTGCTTTTTTCAATCTTCCAATTGCTTGGAGAATGGCTGTCTGTAAAGTTTGGACTTATCTGTATTGGATAGGAATGCTTGTTTTCTTACAAGTATATATTCGTGTGAGTGGTCGTATAAACATCGATAAAGATTATCCTTGTATATATGTATCTAAACACCAATCAATGCTAGAGACATTTATGTTTTACGGTTTAATTGGTAAATGTCATTTTATTATGAAAAAAGAGCTCTTTGATGCTCCAATCTTTGGTACGGCGATGAAAAACCTGGGCAGTATCGCTATAGATAGAGATAAGCCAAGAGAGTCGTTAAAAAAAGTTGTTACAGATGGTAAACAAAGTCTAACAGATGGAATCAATGTTGTAATTTTCCCAGAAGGTACGCGAGTTAATATTGGCGAATATCCAGAGTTTCAACGTTCTGCAATGAAACTAGCAGCTGATGCAAATACTTATATTATTCCTGTTGCTCATAATTTTGGGAGATTTTTCCCTAAAAAATGGGGACAAGTAATTAAGCCTGGTATTGCTAGAATGGATTTTGGTAAACGCATAGATCCTAGAGATTTTGACTCGAAGACTCTAACTACTTACTGTCATAAGGTAATAACGGAAAAAACAAAAGAGTTTAAAGGTTAAATAAGAGGTCAATCAGATGAAAAAAATTCTTCATCTACTATTACTAGCAAGAATGCAAGTCTTCAAGGTATACGGATATATAGTTCTACTATTTTCTTGTTTGCTAATGAATACTGTTGGCGTATTAGGAGCATCATTAAAAGTTAGATTATTTGTCTGCTGGATTTGGTCTTGTTTATATCGTCTAGGAACTTTGGTTATATTGCAAATATATGTAAAAGTTGAGGGCAAAGAAAATATCCCAGACTATCCTTGCATTTATGTTTCTAAGCATCAATCAATGTTAGAGACTTTTGTGTTTTATGGTCTTGTGCATGATTGCTGTTTTGTAATGAAACAAGAATTACTAGAAAAACCAATATTCGGTAAAACAAATATATTTGCTGAAGCTATCGGTGTAGATAGATCAAAAGGTCTTTCTGCAATCAAAAAAGTACTTGAAGATGGCAAAGATAGAATAGAAAACAAAAACTTAAGTATTATAATCTTCCCAGAAGGTACAAGAGTTCCAGTAGGTGAGTATCCTAAGTTTCATCGTTCTGCAATGAAATTAGCTAAAGTATCAAATGTTCCAATAATACCTGTTGCTCATAACTTTGGAGTATATTTTGGTCGCAAAAAAGGTGACTTTGTGAAGCCTGGTATCGCTAGAATGTCTTTTGGAAAACCTATTGATCCAAAAGATTACTCTGTCGCTGAGTTGACTGATCTTTGCTATGACATCATCAACGATAAAACTAAGTCTTATGGTGGTTAATCAAATATTTATTTGATACAAAACTCTGCAATAATCGGATTATGATCTGATATTTTTTTGCAATCTAAAACAGATGCTTTTTCAAGATTTAGACCTCTGTATAATACAAAATCTAAATGATTGCTCTGAAAAGATTTGACTAATTGAGGCTCATCTATAAAAGCCACTTTAAAACTAAATTCTCTACAGAAATCTTTGATTAACTTTACTCGTCTTCTATTCCAAGTATTAAAATCCCCTGCGATTATAATAGGATGCTTATACTTCTCTGGAGAGATATATTCTTTTATTTTCTCAAATTCATACTCATAAACTTTATTACTTTTGAAATTGATTGCATGAATATTCACGACAACAACTTTTGTGCCATCTATATTTAAATGTGTAATCAAAGAGGCTTTGTGAGTATTTATTACAGACTCTCGATGAGTTGTAAGTATTTTGACATTTTTTATCACTGGGAAATGACTAACTGTAGCTACCCCATAGTTATGTGAACGCAACACAATATTAGATGCAAAGTTTATATCAAATTTGTCGATAGGAAATTTAGTATCATGTTGATGTACCGCCTCTTGTAGACAAAAGATATCAATATTGTGATTAAAGTATGTATGTCTGATATAGGCTTTGAATGTTTCTGTATCCTTATAGTCAATTTTGTATGAGTTCCAACTCATTAAGCAGAATTTTGTAGATTGATTTTTTTTTGAGTCTCTTTCAAACATTTAATCAACTAGCGCTGAATCATCATAATTTCATTATATATTAAAAATACTTATACAGTTAGATCAGTGAGGATTTCTAGCTATAAACCTTAGAACTATATAACCACAAATTCCTGAGAGTAAAGAACCTACTATCACACCTACTTTGATTGCACTAAGAGTATAATTATCATCAAAAGCAAGTGTACCGATAAATAAACTCATGGTAAAACCTATACCGCATAAAAGACTTATACCATATATCTGAGAACTCGAAAAAAACTCTCCTAGCTTAAATAGTTTCAGCTTCTTTGAAATAGCTAATATGGAGAAAATACCCAACTGTTTACCAACAAATAATCCCAATATAATACCTAATGTAATTGGCTCAAATATTATAGAAATACTCATCCCTGAGAAATTGATACCCGCATTAGCAAATGCAAATACAGGCAATATAAAATAGATAACCCAAGGATGAAGAGACTCTTCCATAAAATTAGCTGGAGAATCTTTGTCATTCTCTCTAAATGGAATACACAGAGCTGTTGTAAAACCTGCCAAAGTTGCATGTACTCCAGACTTAATCGTACAAAACCAAGCAAAGAAACCGAGAACTACATATACAGAGCTTCTATTAACTTTAAACACTCTATTACAAATAATCATTGCCAATATAAAAAGAGTCCCTAAAGATAAAGAAAGTAACGATAGTGACTTGGTATAAAATATCGCAATAATTACTATTGCAGCTATATCATCAAAAATAGCGATTGTAACAACCAATAGCTTTAGCTTTGCTGGGATTCTTGAACCAAGTAAAGCTAATATACCTAAAGTAAATGCTATATCTGTTGCAGAAGGTATTGCCCAACCTGTGATATTAGCATCATAGTTGATTGATAAATATATCAAGCTTGGAACAGCCAGTCCTGCAAGAGCTGCTATAGCCGGTATTATAATATTAGAAGGCTTTGATAATGCCCCTGAGATTATCTCTCTTTTGATTTCTAAACCGATATATAAAAAGTATATGGCCATCAAACCATCATTAATCCAATGCATCAAGTTTTTGTCGATAACAAGATTTTCAATTCCTAGTTTGACATTGATTGTCTCAAGCATTCCGTAGTAGATAGATAATGGTGAGTTATTTATAAGTATTGCAGCAAAAGCTGCAGCAAAGAGAATTAACCCTCCGACTATCTCTTGATTATTTTGGTTTGCACTCATATTTATAGTATCTAAAAGATTTCAATAGTATTAATTATCTAATAGCTTGAGGTATAATTCTACTCATACAAAAACTAATTTTTGTGCTCAATGATAAATAACATTCCCAAAGCTTGGTATGCTATAGCTCATATCAAAGAAATCAAATCCAAACCTATCAAACTAGAAAGACTCGGTAAAAATCTTGTTTTATGGAAAGATGCTGAGAAAATAATAGCTATGGAAAATCGCTGTCCTCATCGTGGTGCAGAATTAAGTTTAGGCAAAGTATGTGACGGAGCTATAGCTTGTCCTTTTCATGGCTTTAGATTTGACGTACAAGGCAACTGTATATACACACCAGAAACTCAAGGTACTATCCCAAAACTACAAGTAAAAAGCTATCCAACAAAAATTGTCGCTGACATGATTTGGATAAATGTTTTTGATGAAGAACTAGATAATAGCTACGCTTTTGAATTTGCACAAAACCTATATAATGATTTTGCTGGTAAGTACTCTCTTTTGACTGACACATGGAACAACAACATCCGCCACTGTATCGAGAACCAACTTGATTATACTCACTTAGCTACTGTACATAAGAGATCTATCGGCAGAGGATACAAAATTCCTCAAAATATAAGTGATGAATATATAGAAGCACTAAAAAACCAACGCTTAATGCTAAAGTACATCTTTCCTAACTTTTGGTTACTCAATAATGCTGATTAACTTAAAATTTGTGTTTATTTTGTACCTATTAATGAGCATCAAACTAAGCTATATTTAGTAAATTATCGTAAGTTTTTGATTGGCAGAATCATTAAACCTATCGCAGATTTGGTATTTAATATCACCAATAAAATCATTCTCAATGAAGATAAAAGAGTTGTTAAAACCTAGAAATATGATGAAAAATACGATACTGATGATTTTCTATTACGTCATGATCAAATCATCAAAGAATTTAGAAAGATTTGGCATACTCCAGATTAAAATATTTCTCAAAAGTTTGTAAATACTATACAATCAAAAAACACTCTATTAACTTTATATATGATTATGAAATATAGTCTACCTGTTAGGGTTCTACATAGCTTATTGGCTTTTTTGATAATAGCTCAACTTATTTTGGGCTTCGGTTATGCTTATGATCTATTTGATTCAAGATGGATTATGACCTTGCATAAATCTTTTGGTTTAGTAATTTTCTTTGTGATACCTCTTTTGGTTGTTGCTAGGTTGTTTAGTATCAAGCCGCCATATAACCCGCCACTACCATTACTACAATTAATCATAGCTAAAATAGTGCATCTTGGTTTATATATTTCAGCTTTTGGTATGGCTTTTTCGGGAGTAGTTGGCTCGATGCTAATGGGCTATCCATGGAAGATATTCTTTGTGATACCATTTCCAGAGATCATAACTCCAAACTTTGAGTTAGGTAGCAAAATTTTTAGTTACCATTATATCTTTGCCTCAGTTTTATTAGTGCTAGTAGTACTACATATAGCTGCTGCTCTACACCACCAGTTAATAGTAAAAGATAATATCTTGGCTAGAATGAAATAGTAGGTAACAATACCAATCATATTCAAATTTGTTTAACAATGCTTTAAAATCTTAACTGATAATACAAATCAAAGGAACAAAAATGAAAAAACTAACAATTGCTATCTCATCGATACTTTTATCAACAGCTGTATTTGCTGCTGATGCACCAACTACTACGGCAAATAGTGCAAAAGCTGAGTCAAATGGCGTAGATATGGGCAAAGTCAGCTACCTGATAGGTAGAGGCGTAGGTGAGCAACTAAGCAAAGGAAAAATAACTATTGACCAAGCAAACTTCGACAAAGGTCTGCAAAGTGCTCTTGCTGGTCAAAAGTCTGAAATACCTGAAGCTAAGGCTCAGCAAATCATGCAAGCATTCCAAAAGGAAATGATGGAAAAAATGCAAAAAGCTCAGATTAAGGCAGCTAAAAACAATCTTAAACTAGCTAATGACTTCCAACAAGCTATTGCTAAAATTAACGGTATCAAAGAGGTCGATGGTAGCAAGGGTGTATATATCCAAGTTCTAAAACAAGGAGACGGTGCTCAACCTACTAAAAGTGATTCAGTAACTGTTAACTACAGAGGAACGACTCCTACTCAAGCTTATGCAGATGATAAAGAAGCTGCTATAAAAACTATCCAAGAAGGTAATCTAATTAGTGACCAGTTCGACAGCTCATACGATAGAGGCACACCTGCTACTTTCCCACTATCAGGCGTAGTTAAGTGTTGGCAAGATGCTATTCCTCAAATGAAAGTTGGCGAAAAAGCTATAGTATACTGTGCTCCAGACACAGCTTATGGCACTAGTGGTAATGCTGCTATTGGACCAAATCAGCTACTTTCTTTTCAAGTTGAACTTTTAAAAGTTAACTCTTAAACAGAAATATATCTTAACTATTTTTCTACCTACTTTTCTTCAAGTCTTTGATTTAGCTACATAGAGCATTTTAGAGAGATCTATTTTTATAAAGAAGTTACTATCAACCTAAATGAAATCAGATTAGAAACGTTATATCACTAAGCAACTAAATAATTATTTCTTAATACCGAAAACAATATGTTACAAAAAAATCAACGTAAAGCGCTATTACTATCAAGTTTAGGCGGTATGCTTGAGTTTTATGATTTTATTATCTACGCTCTACTCGCTAGTTACATTTCTAAGCTTTTCTTTCCTATTCAATCAGCAATTTTTATTAATCGCATTCAGTGCTTATGCTGTTGGCTATCTTGCTAGACCTTTCGGAGGTATTATCTTTGGTCATTTTGGTGATAAATATGGCAGAAAAAAGACTTTTACAATCTCTATTTTGATTATGGCTTTATCAACTTTTTTGATTGGTATATTGCCTACTTATAGTAGTATTGGGATTATGGGGCACCTATATTGTTAGTACTTTGCAGAATAGCTCAAGGAATATCTGTTGGTGGCGAGATACCTGGTGCTATTACTTATGTTGGTGAGGCTGTTCCTAAAAGGCGTGGCTTTATGACTGCGGTGATTTTTGGATTCTTGATACTTGGTGTTGCTATAGGATTTATAGTTGAGAGTTTGCTATTAGAGTTCTTCACAAGTCAAGATATGCTAGCATACGGTTGGCGTATACCTTTTATCTTAGGTGGTCTATTTGGCCTTGTTGCATACTATCTTAGACGTGAGCTTATTGATATCAAAGAGTTTAATCCTTTTGTGAATGAAGAGTTTTCTCTACCTATTACAAAGATGCTTCTAACTCATCGCTGGAACTTGACCTACTCAACAATTATTGTGTCATTTGGTGCTCTTTGTTTTGTGACATTATTTTTGCTACTACCAGCATATTTTAGTACTATTCTAAATCTTCACTTAGATAACTTCACATGGATTAATAGTCTTGGAGTGATTATCATTTCTATTCTTTGTGTCGCTGTTGGTCTATTTGCTGATAAAGTTAGTAGAAATTTGATTTTGTTAGTTAATATATTGGCTACCTGTGCTTTTAGTTTTATCATTTATACTACATATACATCTCATCAAAATTTCTATTTTATCGCTATAGTTCTTAGTGCTATTTTGGTAGCTCTTTGCTGGGGCAATATACCTGCAATGTTGATTGATTTGTTTAAGCAAGATGTTCGCTATACAGGTATAGATTTTGCATATAATCTAGGATTTGCTGTCTTTGGTGGTCTGACACCGATGATTGTAATTAGTACTATCAAATTCTCAAATAATAATCTAGCTCCGGCATATATACTAATAACTGGTGCTATAATCACTCTTATAACTATGATTATAAACTCTTTGATCCAGAGAAGAGCTACTGCGAAAGCTTAACTCAAGACATCTAAACCATACCAAAACAGTATAATTTATAATTCAACAAAAATTAATCCTCCTTAAGTCAGCAGATACTTACAGCTTATATTTTGGTATAATGTAGCTATAGTCATGTAGTTTTGGATTTGTCCTAATGCACGAGTTTTCATTGTGTCAAAGTGTCATAAGTATCGCGAAGAAAGCAGCTGAAAATAACTCTAAAAAAGTATCTAAAGTAGTTGTCAAAATTGGTAACTTGACTGGTGTGGATATTGAGTCTTTTGAGTTTTGGTTCCCCTTAGCTGCAAAAGATAGTGTCTTAGAACAAGCAAAGCTAGAAATAGTACATGAACAGGCTATAGCGATGTGTAAAGCTTGTGAGTATGAATTTGAATTAACCAGACTATATGAGCAATGCCCAAATTGTGGCAGCTTTGAGAAAGATATTCTCAAAGGTAAAGATATGCTCGTAGAATCTATAGTCTTTAATTAAGGAGTAAATTATGTTTACAACTTGCGGATGTGGAACAAATAGTAATCATCATCACCATCATCATGGTCACGAAGGCAATGCTGTAAAACTAGAAAAAGCAATCTTAGAAGCTAATGATCAATATGCTGAGCAAAATAGAAAAGCTCTAGCTAAAGATAATAACATTGCTCTAAACTTTGTCTCAAGTCCTGGTTCTGGTAAGACGTCTCTACTTGAGAGAACTATCAAAGAGCTTGGTAATAGCCACCATATCGTAGTTGTTGAAGGTGATCAGCATACAGATCTTGATGCTGAGAGAATCCGTAAAGCTGGTGCAAAAGCTTATCAGATAAATACTGGTAAAGCTTGTCATCTAGATGCTCATATGGTTGGTCATGCTTTCGAACATCTTGGTGATATCAAAGATGGTTTTGTGATAATTGAGAATGTTGGTAATTTGATATGTCCAGCAATGTTTGATCTTGGTGAAAAGCATCGTGTTGCAGTTATCTCAACTACTGAGGGAGCCGATAAGCCACTTAAATATCCTGATATGTTTTATTATGCTTATGTGGTTGTTATCAATAAGATAGATCTATCGCCTTATGTAGATTTTGATATCCAAGAATGTATCGCAAATATTAAAAAGATTCGTTCAGATGTGAAAGTATTTGAGCTATCTGTAAAAACTGGTGCTGGTTTTGATAGCTGGTTGGATTGGTTGAGAGGTTTGAAGTAAAGATGCCCAATAGTCAATATAAAAAAGGATATTACAGTGCATAAAGTAATAAAAATACTAGTAGAAAAAGAAAAGTTATTTTATCTAATTATGATTATAGCAGTTTTATATTTCATGTTTTGTAAACAATATCTTTTAGTAGCTTTATTCTTTATTTTATTAGCAGCCTATTTGATAGGGTTAGCTCCAAAAGAGGTGTCTACAAAAGGGATTAAATTTAAAGAAATTTTAGAGAAGGTCGCAGAGAGCTTTATAACAGAAAAGTTTGACAATAAAGATATAACTAAATTAAATGGTGTTATTAATTTAAAAGGTACAATAATTAAAAATTCACTTTTTGCTTATTGGGGTTCACTACCACTCATTGAAGAAGAAAATTACACCATATCTAAAGATAATAGACCATAACATTAATCTTAGAAGAGCGCTTTAACACATGGAAAGATATGTATGATGATTGTCCTTTAATATTACGTTATATGAAAAAGGTTTGATTATTGAAAATAAAAGATGTGCAGAATTAAAAGCTAGCAAATATTAATATTTGCCACAATACTCAATAAACCAAATTTGAAATAAACTTTTGGAATACTATTTAAGTTTCATTTTATAGGACATAAAAAATCAAATAGGAGATAGAGATGAAAACACTAGAACAAGGACAAATAGCTCCAAACTTTAAATTAGAAAATCAAAATAATGAAGAAGTATCACTAAGTGATTTTAAAGGTAAAAAAAATGTCTTAATTTACTTCTACCCAAAGGCTATGACCCCAGGTTGTACTACTCAATCTATAGGTCTAAGTAGCATTAGTGACAAACTAGCCAAGCTTGATACTGTAGTTCTTGGTATTAGTCCAGATGCTCCAAAACGCCTTAAGAAATTTGAAGAAAGAGATAGCCTAACAGTACAACTTCTAAGTGATGAAGATCACAAAGTTGCTGAGCAATTTGGTGTTTGGGGCGAGAAGAAGTTTATGGGCAAAGTATATGATGGTATCCATAGAATTAGCTTCTTTATCGATAAAGATGGCAAGATCAATCATGTGTTTGATAAGTTTAAAACGAAAGATCATCATGAGATTGTTTTAGAGTATATTGAGAGTTATAAAAATTCATAATTAAGAGATGTCATTCCCACGTAGGTGGGAATCTATAAACTATTCAAGAGATTCCCGCCTTCGCGGGAATGACGGAGTGGGTTTAAAAGAAATAAAATAAGTTCCGGATGACTTGTTTATTTAAAGCTATTTTTAAATTTCCCTTTGGTACGAAGGGGTGGCAGTCGCAGACTGACGGGGTAGTTTTAAAAACACCTTGGATACTACAGTCGTACTCCGAACCCACTTTGTGACCGAAAGGATGACAAAAAGTAGAGATTGTCACTCTATGGCTTGACCATAGAATCCAAAAACTATGGAGAAAATTTATAGTTTGACAATGGATACTACGGTCGGAGCCGTAGTATGACTAACGATTTTGGTAAACACCCACCACAAGAGGAAAAAATGCAAAAGATCGTAACAAAAATTCTCGTCAATGGTATAGTTCAAGGGGTTGGATTTCGCCCTTTTATCTATTGCCTTGCCAAAGATATGAATTTATGTGGCTCGGTGCAAAATACTCCTAATGGTGTTGAGATAATTCTGCAATGTAATGAATCTGTTGCAGATAGCTTTATAACTAATATGCAAGCAAAACTACCTCCACTAGCTAGTATAGAAACTATCCAAAAGACAATTTACCAAACTGAAACTAAATTTACAGATTTTAAAATTCTAGAAACTCAACAAGGTAGCTCTACAACTAAAATTCCTGCTGACACAGCTATTTGTGACTTATGTTTAGATGATATTTTTAACCCACAAAGTCGTTACTATCTATATCCATATACTAGCTGTACGCATTGTGGTCCGCGTTTTAGTACGATACAAAACCTACCCTATGATAGAGATATTATGATAGATACACAAACCCATTAGACAGGCATTACCATGCTCAAACTGTTGCATGCTCTAAATGTGGACCAAAGTTATCACACTCTTTTGCAGAGATATCCCAACAAAGCTGGTAAAATTATCGCCATTAAAAGTCAAAACGGCTTCAAGCTAGTTGTAGATGCTACAAATACTAAAGCAGTCGAAGGACTCCGTAGAAGAAAGCACCGCCCGAATAAACCATTTGCTTTAATAGCTCTAAATACTAAAAGCATACAAGAGCATTTTGCAGAAGTTACTACACAACAAGATGAGCTTCTAAATACGACTATCAGACCTATTGTTTTAGTTAAAAGACACTCTACTAACAATATCAGCTCATCTATTGCACCACGCATAAATCAGCTTGGTTTTATGCTGCCAACAACTGGCTCTGATTATATCCTTTTTTATCATCTATTAAATCAACCTACTGGCTCTAGCTGGCTTAATGAAGCTCATGATTTAGCTTTGATAGTTACTAGTGCAAATATATCTGGTGAAAGCATCATTGCTAATAATGATGAAGCTCACGAAAAGCTCAAAGATATAGCTGATCTTATAGTTACAGATAATCGTGATATTGCAATAAAAAGTGATGATAGTGTTTTTCATACTGTGATAGATAAAAATCTGCCAATTAGAAGATCTCGAGGACTTGTACCGCAATCAATCCAACTATCAGAAACCCTACCAAATATACTAGCGACTGGTACATTTTTAAAGAATACTTTTTGTTTTATCAAAGATAATCAAGCCTTTGTATCGCAACACATAGGCGATATGGATAGCCAAGCTAATATAGAATTTTTTGAGCAATCTTTAGAACATTTCCAAAATATGTTTGGGCTCAGGTTTGATGGTATTGCTTGTGATTTACACCCTGATATTTATACTACGCATTTTGCCCAAAAGTTTGATCTCCCAATTTATCAGATTCAACATCATCAAGCTCACCTAGCAGCTGTAATTGCTGAGCATAATTTACAAGGTCACGCTATAGGTTTGGTACTAGACGGTTTTGGTTTAGGAGAAGATGGCCTAAGAGGTGGCGAGCTTTATCATTGTGATATTGAATCTGATAATTTAGAATTTAACCGCATTGGTGAGCTAGATCCTATCGAATATATTGGTGGTGATAAAGTAGCAAAAGAGCCTTGGCGAATGGCTCTTGCAGTATGCCATAAATACGATCTTGAGATACCAAATCATCTCAAAGAGTTTCCGCAAGCTGAAAGTCTAATCAAGCTTTTACAAAATGACTCTTTACCTAGAGGTAAAACTACTAGTATGGGTAGACTCTTTGATGCTGTTTCTAGCTTATTAAATGTTTGCCATATCAACACTTACGAGGCTCAAGCCGCTATAGAATTAGAGTCTTTAGCTGATATTCCAAACATTCAATATGATACCAAATCAGCATCATTTAAAACTAATTTAAATTTAAAAAAACTACTAAAAAGCATAATAAAATGCGATAATATAAGTGTTGCTAGTAACTTATGGCACGGCACTTTGGCTTATGCTTTAGTGCAGTGGATTAGTAACTTAGCCCAACCTCGAAATATTAAGAACATAATACTTAGTGGCGGTTGTTTCCAAAATAAGCTACTACTAACAGAGACTTACCGTCAACTTAAAGAAATGGATTTCAATATTTATATATCAGAGAAAGTTCCTCTAAATGATGGTGGTGTAAGCCTTGGACAAGCTTGGATCGGTGCCAAAAAATATATATCTAGCACTACTAAGGGATGAAGTTCTTATAGGTGATTTTGTCATAATCCATGTTGGTTTTGCATTAAGTAAACTAGATAAAGAAATGGCTCAGCAGACTCTAGAGGATCTAAAAAGTATAATATAAAAGGGGTAATGTAATGGATTACATACAAGAATTTAGGGCCCCGAAAGTTGCAAAAAGTCTTTTACAACAAATCGCTAAAGAAGTTGACCCTAATAGACAATATAACCTAATGGAATTTTGTGGTGGGCATACACATGCACTACATCGTTACGGGATTCCTAGTCTTTTGCCTAACAATGTCAAAATGATACATGGCCCAGGGTGTCCAGTTTGTGTACTACCTATCAAAAGAGTGGATCAAGCAATATTTTAGCATCGCAAAAAGATGTAATCTTCTGTAGCTATGCAGATATGATTCGCGTACCAGGATCGCATCAAGATAGTCTAATCAAAGCTAAAGCACGCGGTGCTGATGTGCGTATGATTTACTCAGTAGAAGATGCTTTGAAACTTGCTGAAGAAAACCCTAATAAAAAGGTTATATTCTTTACTATTGGTTTTGAGACAACCACTCCCCCAACTGCTGTAGCTATACAGTTAGCAATAGCTAAAAAGTTAAATAATTTTCTAATATTTTGTAACCATGTACTTACACCAGTAGCTATGCAAGCTATTCTAGCTGAAGATGTTAAGATAGATGGTTTTTAGGCCCATCTCATGTTAGTGTTATTATAGGTAGTAATGCTTATGATAAGGTGACTAAAGAATATCAAAACCAATGGTTGTCGCAGGTTTTGAACCTTTAGATGTACTGCAGTCTATACTTATGCTTATCAAGATGATTAGCGCTGACAAAATAGGCGTAGAAAACCAGTATACAAGAGCTGTAGTACCTGATGACACCAACTAGCACAAGATTTAATCTCTCAATATCTTACTATCAGAGATACTTTTGAATGGCGTGGACTTGGATATATCCCAAACAGTGCTTTAGAAATAAAAGACGAATATGCAAAATTTGATGCTGAAAAGCATTATCAAATACCCGAAGTACAAGGGCTAGAACATAGGCAGTATGCTTGTCCAGATATTCTAAGAGGCTTAAAAGAGCCAAAAGATTGTAAGCTGTTTGGTGTAGTTTGTACTCCTGAGCAACCGATGGGAGCATGTATGGTTTCATCAGAAGGTGCTTGCGCTGCACATTATCAATACGGAGACTAGAGATGGCTGTGAAATTAAATATCAAAAATGGTGTAGTCGATCTAGCAATGGGAGCTGGTGGTAAGGCTATGCATCATTTAATCGAGCAAATGATAAAGAAAAGTTTTGATAGCCAATATTTAGCTCAAGCAGAAGATCAGGCTGTATTACCACAAATAAATGGCAAAATCGCCATGACTACAGATAGCTATGTTATTACTCCTTATTTCTTTAGAGGTGGCAATATTGGCAGTCTTGCAATTCATGGTACAGTTAATGATTTAGTTGTTGGTGGGGCTAAACGATTATATATATCTGTAGGACTTATTTTAGAAGAGGGTCTACCTCTTAAAGATTTGAAAATAATCCTAGACTCCATGGTAGAAGCTGCCAAAAAAGCTAATGTCCAAATCGTAACTGGAGATACTAAAGTTGTCGAGAAAGGTAAAGGAAATGGCATCTTTATCAATACAACTGGAGTTGGAGTTATCCGTAATGATTTTGTAACTAGAGATGTTCTTGAAGATGGTGATGAGATTATCATCAATGGCACTCTTGGAGATCATGGTGTAGCTGTAATGTCACAACGAGCTGGTCTAGATTTTGAATGTCAAATAGTGAGTGATGCAACATCTTTAGACAGCTTAGTTGATGCAATTTATGACAATAAATGTCAAAAAAACAATGCGTGATCCTACTCGTGGCGGAGTTGGTGCAACTCTTAATGAGTGGACTAATCAATACAATGTAGCTATCGAGATAGATGAAGCAAATCTTCCGGTATCGACTGAAGTTCAATCAGCATGTGAGCTTTTAGGTTTAGATCCATTATATATCGCCAATGAAGGCAAAGTTTTAATCGCTTGTAAGCCTAAACTCAAAAGGTTTTAGACTGCTTAAGGGGTCATCCATTAGGAGAAAATGCCCAAGTGATAGCAACCGTAAGAAAAAGTGAGCAATCTCAAGTCTTTATGAAAACCACATTTGGTGGCAAAAGACGTGTTGATTGGTTAAGTGGTGAGCAATTACCAAGAATATGTTAAGGAGAGTAATATGAGTCAGTTTTATTTCTTAAAACATGATGATCTAGATAGAATGATTTCTTACTTCTCAGGGCAATGCTATGAAGTTATGGCGCCAGCAGTTAGAGATAAATCTATTGTTTATGACAGGCTAGATTGTATTCTCAATGTTTATAGAGATACCAAAATGTACTTCATTAGGTGTCAAGTAATTTAAACATTTCTTAGGTCTATTATTCAAGTCTATCTGTAACTTCTAATGTATTGATGAGATATATTGTTAAAGTTAGTACCTTTAGGTATAAATTGTCTGATATACCTATTCATGTTTTCATTAGTACCTCTTTGCCAAGGACTGTATGGATCAGCAAAGAATACTTTGATGCCAGTCTTGCTAGTTAGCTTCTTATGTTTAGCAAACTCTTTACCATTATCAAATGTAGCTGTTAATATTTTATGACCATTAGATACTTTGTACAATATTCTATTGATTGAATTAGCTGTTCTATCTATAGACTTGGCTAAAATAGTAAATCTGCTAGCTCTATCGACCATTGTTACAATAGCAC
>NZ_WBSX01000080.1 GCF_009823375.1 Francisella noatunensis subsp. noatunensis
TTAACAATATATCTCATCAATACATTAGAAAGTTACAGATAGACTTGAATAATAGACCTAAGAAATGTTTAAATTACTTGACACCTAATGAAGTACATTTTGGTATCTCTATAAACATTGAGAATACAATCTAGCTTTTATTAAGCTAATACTTTTAAAAAAATACCTATAACTAATTATCTATATACAGTAAAATATTAGTTAATAATATATAAAATAAATTCTATCTATGAAAAATGAAAAACCTAATTTTGAAGATGTCGCAGAAGCTCTAAAAGTAATGCAAGCCTTAACTACAGCTTCAGAAGCACATGGGCTACTTTGTGCATTATTTAGCTTTGGAGCGGAAGTCAAATTCACTGCGTGGTCAGATTCTTTGATGACAAAACCAATTGAAGAAGGTGATTTAATAGCAGCTTCAGCTTTGCAAACTATGAAAAAACTTTATGACTACACTCAGTCGCAGTTTGATGAAAAAGGGTTAAGTTTTGATCTATTCTTACCAGAAGATGATGAGCCTTTAAGCTATAAAGCTGAAGCATTAACTTATTGGATTAGAGGTTTTTTGTCTGGTGTAGGTTTATTTGGCTTAGACTACGAAAATTCTAAAGATAGAGAAACTAAAGAAGCAATAAGTGATTTGATGAAAATATCTTATATGGATTATGAAGCTCTTGAAGATAATGATGACTGTGAACAAGACTTCATTGAATTGCTTGAATATACAAAGGTTGCAGTATTACTAATTGATAGTGAAAAAGTCTAGGTATTTATATGAATACTAAATATGATATAGCGGTTGTTGGTGGAGGTATTGTTGGCTTATTAACTTCATTAGCGCTTGCTAGAACGGGATGCTCAATTATTCATATTGAGAAAGATGAGCTAGAAGTCAAAAATGATAATCGCAGTATCGCTGTGTCATATTCATCGATAGCATTTTTGAATACTCTTGGTTTGTGGGATAAAGTTGCTAGTAAAACTCAATCCATAAAAAAGGTTCATGTCTCTGATAAAGGACGATATGGTAGAGCTGAGATTTTTGCTAAGGATGAGAATCTGCCATTTCTTGGTGCTATTGCTCCAATGCAGGAGTTATTGTCAGTTGCCTTACAAAGTGTTACAGAAAATCAAAACATTGAAAAAGCTTTTAAGACTAATGTGATTAGTTTGCAAAAGAATGCTGATGATTATTCGTTAGTTGTTGAGCAAGAGCAACAAAATAAAATAATACAAGCTTCTCTGATAATCGCTTGTGATGGTGCAAACTCAAGTATGCGTAAAATGCTAAATGTAGGTGTTCAAACTACTGATTATAAACAAGATGCGATTGTCTTTGATATTCAGACTGATCTGGATAATCAAAATACAGCATATGAAAGGTTTATGACTGATGGTGTGCTTGCAATGCTTCCTAAATCAAAAACTACAATGGGATGTGTTTGGACTGTTGATAGAAATGATTCAAAAGAAAAACTAAATTTAGAGAATAATGAATTTCAAGAGATGATTCAAGATAGATTTGGTTATAGATTAGGTCAGATTAAAGTTGCGACAAAGCCTGCTGTTTTTCCTTTATATCTTGTTCAATCAAATGAAGTATATAAAAATAATGTACTATTTTTTGGTAATGCTTTACATTTTTTACATCCAATATCTGGTCAAGGAATGAATTTGAGTATTCGAGATATCGGATTTTTATATGATTTAATTGTTGAAAGTGATTTTTCACAAAATTCTATAGCAGAAGTTTTAGAAGAGTTTACTAAAGTTAGAAAGCCTGATCATGATAGAACAATTAATATTACACATGGATTTGTGAAATGGTTTGTCTCAAATGATTTTAAATTTGTGGTAAGTAGAAATGTTGGATTACATTTATTACAAAGAAGCAAACTAGCCAAAAAAGTTCTATCTCGAGTAATGATGGGTAAGTTAACAAGAGGTTCAACACTAATGAGAAAGGTGGTTGAAGATGAACATTAGAAATATCCAAAAAGATGTAGTGATTGTTGGTGGTGGTATGGTTGGGCTTAGTTTAGCTTTATCTTTGCATCAGAATGGTCTACAAGTCGCTGTAATAGAAGCAAGAGAAATAAATTATAAGCATCTCAATTCAGATAGAGTAGAAACTAGAGTAAGTGCGGTTAATCATACCTCTAAGAGATTGCTACAAGATTTGGGTGTTTGGAATGCTATTAAAAGCAATCGTATATCACCGTATTATCAAATGCATGTTTGGGATGATATTCCTAGTGAAAGCATTACTATTTCAGCAGAAGAGATATCTGAGCATAGTTTGGGTAATATTGTAGAAAATGATGTTATAACACAAGCTCTTATTACTGAAATTAGTAATACAGGTATTGAAATTTATGCGAATCAGAGGATTGAAAAGATCCAAAAGAATGGTAACACGGAACTAGTTGTTTTAGCTGATAAAATTATCGAAACTAGCTTGATCGTCGGCGCAGATGGAGCTAACTCTTTTGTTAGAGATTATTTTAATTTTGAAACTAAAGTTAAACCATATAAACATACTGCGATAGTGGCAACTCTTGAGCTTGAAAAACAACATAATCAAACTGCATATCAAAGGTTTTATGATAAGGGAGTTTTAGCGTTTTTACCGTTAGAAAATCCTAATAAAGCTTCGATCGTTTGGTCTGTAAAAACTGATTATGCTAATTTCTTGATGAGTTTAGCTGATGAGGAGTTTGAATTAGAGTTAGCAAAAGCAATTAATAAAACTTTTGGAGAGGTTAAACTTTTATCAAAAAAATTTAGTTTTGAGCTAGTTCAACGTCACGCTAAGAGCTATATTAAAAGTAATGTTGTACTAGTCGGTGACGCCGCTCATACAATCCATCCACTAGCTGGTCAGGGTGTAAATATCGGTTTTAAAGATGTTATGGCTTTGAGTAAAATTGTAAGAGAAGCTTTTGCTAAAGGTAGATTGATTGGGCATATCTCAACGTTAGATAAATACCAACGCGAAAGGAAGCTTGATAATACTAAGATGATAGCTCTTATGAAAGCTTTTAAAGAAGTATTTGGTAGTGAGAATGGCTATATTAAAAAAGCTCGTAGAGCTGGATTTGAGTTTGTTGATAAATATAGTATTGTCAAAAGTTTGGTAGTAAAACAGGCTTTATAAACTTATTGATTAATTTCTTGTCGAGCTTTTTCTAAATCTTTTAGAAAATCTTGGTTTCCATTCAAAATTGCAAAATTTGCTAAAGCTACAGTTCTAGCAGCTTGGATATCACTTTTCCAATGTACTCCGCAAATAACTCGACTTTGGGATTTTCTATCAGCTAACTCAAAAAGCTGCTTAGCTGTTTGTGGTTTTAGCTTTGCTAGAATCATAGCGTAATTCCAAGCTCTAGATGAGTGTCCAGAAGGGTATGAATAGCTACTAGGATCCTCATCAGGATCGCAAGGTTTTCTATCAAAAAACACGAAGGGTCTTATTCTTTGGTATTTTTCTTTAGCTGATTGTTTTATATTCGATACATCAGTCGTTGATCTGTTTAATAAAGTGTATATTGCAGGATTTTTGTCTTTAGTAATTTCTTGGCCAAAAGCTTTGCTAAAATCAGCGATATGAACGTCTTGGTCATTAGATGCGTCATGAATTGCTATTTTATAATCAGTAGTATTTTTATTTTGGCTAAATACTGCTTCTGATATCGCTTTGTCACTAGAAAATGCTAATGAATCTGTACTTGGAGGAACTCCGATAATACTATCTATATTTATGATTTGATTTTTGGGTATATATCCACTAGGCCAGTTACTAGCAAGAGAGGATGATAATGTTATAAATATAATAATTGTAATGGATAGAAATTTTTTCATAGTTAGTTTTTGGGTATTAAATTAGTTTTGGAAAATTATATTAACATATTCAGATGTATAGGAAATATTAGTTAAGAGTAAATCTTTATAAATTTATCCCTTGGTTATCACTTCTAATAGTAACTTTATATTGTTGTAAATATAAAAAACAGATGATTTTGATTATAAATTAGATTTTTAAATAGGTGAATTTACAAATATTAAAACTTCTTAATATCAATTCCTAACTTCTTTTGTAGTTTTTCAACATAAGAGAATTCAGTTTCTTTAATGATTAGAATACTATTGCCGGACTTACCCATACGACCTGTTCTACCTGCTCGATGTTGGTAATCTTCTGCTTTGGATGGGATATCATAATTTATTACAAAATCAACATCATTAATATCAAGTCCTCTAGCTGCAACATCAGATGCAACTAAAACTTTGATTTGTCCACTTTTGAATTTTTTGATGGTATTAGCTCTATCAATTTTATTTTGTTCACCATGAATAGAGCCAACCCCACATTCTAGTTTATCTATTTTTTTTGTGACGAAATCAACATCATTGTTTCTATGTAGAAATACTATAGATTTGGAAGGAGATATTTTGTTTAGTAACTTTCGTAATGTATCGGTTTTACGATTACCATCAGCTGTGATATAGCTATGTTCTATAGTTTCTTTTTCTTTGGAGTTATCAATAAGCTCTAAATTTTCGATAAAACTACTCGCAATATCAAAGGCGTGGTTTTTGATAGTAGCAGAGCCTAATATATATTGTAGATTTGTGGTTTTAGAGATGATTTGTTTTAAAAGCTTTAAGCTGTCATCTTCAAGCATACGATCTGCCTCATCAATAATACAGTATTGTAGATGAGCAGCCTTTAGTTTTTTTTGATCGATAAGTTCTAGAATTCTGCCAACAGAGCCAACCACAATATTTGGTTTTTTCTTTAATTTTTCTTTTTGTCTGTCTATCGATGCTTTACCAATTAGTGCTAGTGATTTAATGCCTATACTTGAGAATGTCTCATTTATAAAATTACTAATTTGAATGGCTAACTCATGAGTAGGTGTGAAAAAAACAACTTGTGTAAGAGATTTTTTATCTATTAATAATTTATTCATAATTGGCAAAATATAAGCAAGTGTTTTACCGCTACCAGTTGGTGATTTTAGCCAGATATTTTCTCCATTTGAGATTTTTTCAAAGCTTAAAATCTGTGAGTTTGTAGGTATTTTGATATTTTTATTTTCTAATATTTCTATGATGTTTTGGCTTAAGTTTAAGTCTGAAAATAACATGAACATTTATATTTAAATTGTTATATATGGATAATAGCATATGAGGATGATAATGGCCTAAATTGTTATATCTATTATCTAAGATATGATAATATTTTGCTCAAAAGATTTTTTTAAAATAAATTTATTAAATGAGAACGGACGATTTTGATTATAAGTTACCAGAAGAGTTAATTGCCAGCTATCCTTTAGAAAACAGAGATGCTAGTAGGTTGTTAAAGTTGAATAAGCAAACTGGCGAGATCTTAGATCATAAATTTACTGATTTTATTGATTTTATCAATCCTGAAGATCTGCTTATCTTTAATAATAGTAAAGTAATGCTAGCTAGACTATATGGTGAAAAAACTACTGGCGCAAAGCTTGAATATCTTATAGAAAGAATTAAAACACCTAAAATTTTTGAAACACATATTAAAGCAAATCGCTCACCAGCGATAGGTAGTGAAATATATGTCCAAGATACTTTAGCAAAAATATTAGAAAAAGATGGCGGAATGTATCTACTTAAACTGCAGGGTAGTAAAGATATCTATCAATTGATGGAAGAGTTTGGGCATATTCCTTTACCTCCGTATATGAAGCGAGATGATGAAGAATTTGATGCTGAACGATATCAAACAGTTTATGCAAAAGATTTAGGCTCCGTAGCTGCACCTACAGCCGGTTTACACTTTTCAGAAGAGCTAATCCAACAAATAAAAGCTAAGGGTACTGATATAGCTTATATCACTTTACATGTTGGATCAGGAACTTTTAAACCTGTTCAAGTTGATGATGTCAATAACCATAAGATGCATTCAGAAGTTATATTTGTATCTGAAGGTGTTTGTGAGAAAATTCGCCAAACTAAAGCTAATGGTGGTAGAGTAATAGCTATTGGTACAACTTCTGTACGCTCACTTGAAACAGCAGGTCAAAGTGGAGAAATTCAACCTTACCAAGGTGAGACTGATATTTTCCTATATCCTGGTAGAAAGTTTAATATCGTTGATGCAATGATTACTAATTTTCACTTGCCTAAGTCTACTCTAATTATGCTAGTTAGTGCATTTGCAGATAAAGAAAAGATTATGAAAGCATATGAGCATGCTATAGCTGAAAAATATAGATTTTTTAGTTATGGTGATGCGATGTTTATTTTTTAAAAAATAAGGAGTGTTTCAAATGAAGTACTTAAAAACAATAGTGTGTGTAATATCAATTGTTTTATTAGGCTCATGCTCAAATGAGTAAGATACTTCAAGTGCTAACAGTAATGAATCAATTAAAAGTAATTTTAAAGATATGGGTAATTCTGTTGGAGATTCTGCTAAAGATGTAACTAAAAGTATAGGCCATGATTCGAGAAATATAGTTGATGATAATGGTGATGGATCTATTAAAGAAAATTTTGAAAATATGGGTGACTCCATAGGTGAAGCTGCTAGGGATATAACTAGAAGTATAGGTCATGGTACGAGAAATATAGTAGATGGTAATTGATAGTTATAATAAAGGAGTCTTAAAAATGAAATATCTAAAGTTGATTTATTGTGTTATGTTAGTTGCTCTATTAGGAGCATGTTCTGATAGTGAAGATAGTTCAAGCAATAATGGATCTGTAAAAGGAAACTTCAAGGATATGGGTGACTCAATAGGACATGCAGCAAGAGATGTGACAAGAAGCATAGGTCACGATTCAAGAAATATAGTTGATGGTAATTAATCATTTTTTTACACCTTTAAGATAATTAAAATCTTTTCTTGATGATAGCTATATCCTTTTAGCTTTTAGTAATTTATCATTATCAATATTAATGAAAATCAAGTTAGTTAAATAATGAGCAAAGCATTTTTTTTGATATTGATGGTACTTTAGTACACGAAATAAGGGTGAACTTTTGTTTCAGATAAAAATATTCAAGCAATCAAAAAATTAAGAAAGCAAGGTTATAAGACTTTTATAGCTACAGGTAGATCGCCGAGTTTTATTCCCTCAGCAGTTCTTGATTTGCCTATGGATGGTTATATACAGCAAATGGTTCTGTAGTCAGTGTTGGCGATAAACTTGTCTATGAGAAGCTATTTCCGTAAAGTGCGATTGATAATGTTTTAGAGTTTTGTGAAAAACACAATCATGACTGGCTTTTCGAGGGTGAATTTGCGTATGTGAACAACCTTGAATCAGAAGATCTTAATTATTTTTATGATAACGTGATAGTGAGTAAAGATAAGATCATTACAACACATAACTTATATAATGTAACAATTTATAATGCTTTAGTTTTGGGTAGAAATTTTGATACTGTAGCTTTAGAACATACGTTAGGAGATGAGTGTGTGATAGCTCCGCATAATGAAAATGGTTATGTTGATTGTTATTTAGCAGGACATACCAAAGCAGATGGTATAAATAAGGTTGTAGAATATCTAGATCTTGAAGGATATGAGACATATGCATTTGGTGATGGTAATAATGATCTAGAAATGTTTGATCGTGTTGATGTTGCTGTTGCTATGGATAATGCCGCAATTAAAAGAAAAAGCAAGTCTAATAACTAAAGCAAACTATAATGATGGTGTATATTATGGTTTATTAAAGTTAGGCTTGATTTAGACTTTATTCTTCTGTAGTTTGTTTAGTGGTGAGGGCTAAAATTAACAAACAAAGGAAGATAAATGAATAAGAAAGTTATATTTACTCTAAGTTTTTTACCTCTACTAGCATTAGCTACAGATCAAAATCAAACATCTTTAAAGGGCTCTGATTTAATATCAACTAATGTAGGAGCTACCTATACTTATGTCATAACAGATTCAAAAGACTCTTCTAAAACAGTAAATGATTATCAGCTTATAGTTAAGAGTTGTAATAAAGATAAAACAGAGTGTATATATCATTTCGAATCATGAGTCATACTCTGGCGAAACTGAAATGATGTATGAAATTAAAGATGGTGCGGTGTATTTTGGAAGTAGTAAGGCAAGAGATGAAGATGGTAGTCTACGAAGCGTGGATCTTAAGCTACAGGAATTATTTCCCAAACATATTATTTCTTAATAAAGTTGATAAAATAAATAACACTGATGAAATGTCACATACTACAGGAACTTCGATTATTACAGATGTAATTCCAGAAATAAATATAAATGGTAATACATACAAAAACTGTATTCGTATGGATAATAATGTTACTCAGTGTTTCAATAAAGATCATGGAAATACTTGTAATCACATCATAGACTATGAAATCTACTGTAAAGGTATTGTTGAGTTATTGTCAAATCTGGTGTATGGGAATTAAGCGGCATAATTTTTATCCTGTTTTATTTTGTCAACTTCATGCTCAGAAATGCCATCAATAAAAGTTACATTATTTAGCATTTCATTAATTCTCTTATAGCCATTTAATCTAT
>NZ_WBSX01000081.1 GCF_009823375.1 Francisella noatunensis subsp. noatunensis
AACTAGCAAGACTGGCATCAAAGTATTCTTTGCTGATCCATACAGTCCTTGGCAAAGAGGTACTAATGAAAACATGAATAGGTATATCAGACAATTTATACCTAAAGGTACTAACTTTAACAATATATCTCATCAATACATTAGAAAGTTACAGATAGACTTGAATAATAGACCTAAGAAATGTTTAAATTACTTGACACCTAATGAAGTACATTTTGGTATCTCTATAAACATTGAGAATACTATCTAGCAACTATTTTTTTGCTCATTTGAGACTCCACTTATTACTATTTAGCTTCTAAGTATTTTAGAAGATTCTCAGGAGAAGACTCTCTATAAGGATCATCTTCAGCGTTATTACGCTTACCTGGCTCTACAAACATCTTTTCGATTTCGTGATTATTAACAATCATCGCATATCTCCAAGATCTCTTACCAAAGCCAAGATTTGACTTATCTACAAGCATATCCAAACCTTCCGTAAATTCACCATTACCATCAGGAATTGGTTTAATATTTTTAACATCTAGTGCTTGTATCCACTTATTCATTACAAAGCTATCATTTACAGATAAAACATAAATTTCATCTATTCCTAACTCTTTAAATCTAGCCGCATTATTCTCAAATCCAGGTAGTTGATAAGTAGAACAAGTCGGAGTAAACGCTCCAGGTAATGAAAAAACAATTACTCTTTTGTTATCAAAAATATTAGCAGATGTAACATCTTGCCATCTAAACCGGTTTGATCCACCAATACTTTCATCTCTTACTCTAGTTTTAAAAGTTACATTAGGAACTCTTTTAGTCATATCTAACTCCTTTTTTGTTAAGTTACACTGATATTGTATTACTTTGACAGATAATTTAAAATATATAATCTTTATAGAAACTATAAGCTTTACTTATATGAATACTCGTACTCTTGAATATATCATTTCCGTATATGAAACTAAAAGCTTTATTACAGCATCAGAAAAGTGCTATGTTAGTCAACCAGCCCTGAGTATGCAGATAAAAAAATTTGAGGAACTAATCGGTATTCAAATCTTTGAACGTGGTACGAAACAAGTTTTAATTACAAAAGCTGGTATGAAAATAGTTAATCAAGCTTATAAGATTTTAGATGAAGTAAAAAATTTAAAAAAGATATCCGCACTACATTTAAATAATGGAAAAATAAGCATATCAATAGGAGCATTCCCAACATTATGCCCATATTTGATGCCAAAAGTTTTACCTGAAATCAAAAAAGAATTTCCGAATCTAAGAATCTCTATAATTGAGGAAAAAACTGATACGCTTGTAAATATGCTTGATCAAGGTAAGATCGACTTTGCTCTTTTAGCGACTCCTACAGATAACTATCAATTTAAAAGAAAAAAAGTTTTTGACGATAAATTTTATGTAGCTGTTGCAAAGACTAATCCGCTAGCAAAAAATAAAAAAATCTGTATAACTGAAATTGTTAAACAAAATCTTATGTTGCTTGATGAAGGACACTGTCTAAGAGACCAAACTTTAAGATTATGTTCATTAAAAGATTTTAATAATAATGACTTTAAAGGTAGTAGTTTAGAAACTCTAAGACAGATGGTATCTATTGATGAAGGTATTACATTAATTCCTAAAACAGCTTGTACAAAAACTGAAAATGTTAAATATATAGATATTGATAATGGTGACTTCTTTAGAGAAATAGATTTAGTTATGCGTAAAAGCTCGATTTATAAAGATTTATTTCTCAAAGTTAGTGAAATAATCTCAAAAAACTATAAATAGATTATTTAGCATTTGTACTTTCAAATATTTTATCTGCTGATTTGGCTACAAATCCTTGATACAACTTACCACTATTATCAGGATAACGTTTTGCAAACTCATAGTAGCAACAAGGAATCTCTTTCTTGCCTTCTATGAATTTAACTTCTGATTTGCCAGAAACTGTACTTGATTGTTCTAAATAATCTGCTGGTGTTCCCTTAATTTCTCCACCTGAAGTATTTAACACAAAGCCATTTAATTTTAGAAAATCATTAACTTCAGAAACTTCACTAAATTTTTTCAAATCATTGATAAAAACAGTAAAATGATTTGCTCTAAAACCAAAAGCATAAAACCAAGCAGCATACTCAGACTCTTCGAGAAGCTTTTGGTAAGTTTTGTAACTTATAAAACTCCAACTTGCACCTGATGTTAACAAAGCTTCAGGATTCTTTAATAAACTATAAGGTATACCTTCTACACAAGCTTCCATTGTTTTTTGTAAAAATGGGCTGAATTCCTTAACCAAAAGCTGACTAATAAACACTTTAGGCTGACTAGGATCACTATGCTCGAGATGTATCGCTTTTAGCTTCTTAACCTCAAAGTCATAATGCCCACATACTTTATATCCAATATTTATAAAGGGGTTTGATAATACATTTATATCCATCTTTGGATTGTCTAAGGTTCTTAATGCTATATGATCATTGACAGGCTTTTCACCCTCCTCTAAAAATGCATCATAAACTTGCTTAACATGTGGATTAGTCTCAATATACTGATCCCAAAGTCTATCTATAATATTAAAACTCATAAACTAATCCTCCAGATTAAATTTGATTCCTTGTGCTAACGGTAAATCCTTACCATAATTAATAGTGCTAGTTTGACGTCGCATATATGCTTTCCACGCATCTGAACCAGCTTCACGACCACCACCAGTATGCTTTTCACCACCAAACGCGCCACCAATTTCAGCACCTGATGTACCAATATTCACATTCGCAATACCACAATCACTACCTAAACTAGATAAAAATTTCTCTGCATTTTGGATATTATCAGTAAATATAGAGCTTGATAAACCATATCTAACACTATTGTTGAATTTGATTGCTTCATCAATATCTTTGAATGGCATTATGTATAAAATAGGACAGAAATTTTCTTCTGCTACTATTGGCATATTAGCATTTGCTTCAATTATTGTTGGCTCAACAAAGAAACCAGCTTTTGCTATTTTTTTACCTCCAGTTAAAATTTTACCGCCTTCTATTGTAGCTTGATCTACAGTTTTTAAGAAATTATCAACTGATGCTTGATCTATAAGAGGTCCCATAAGATTTTTTTGATCTAATGGATCACCAACTGTAACTTGTTTGTAGGCATTGACCATTTTATCTTTGACCAAATCATAGATCGACTCATGTACAAATAGCCTTCTTAGAGAAGTACATCTCTGCCCTGCTGTACCAACTGCTCCAAAAACGGCTGCTGGTATTGCTAATTTTAGGTTAGCTGATTCATCAATAATTGTAGCGTTATTACCACCTAGTTCTAAAATTGACTTACCAAATCTTTTAGCTACTTGTTGTCCTACATCTTGACCAACCTTTGTAGAACCTGTAAATGATACTAAGTTTACTCTTTCATCATTAACTAATGCCTTTGAAACTTCAATCTCTTTAGAAATTATTGTATAAAAAATTTCAGGATAACCATGCTCTTGGATTACTTTTTGACATATATTGTGTACAGCAATTGAGCATAACGGTGTCTTTTCTGAAGGTTTCCACACTACAGTATTACCACAAATAACAGCTATAAAAGCATTCCAAGACCACACAGCTACAGGGAAATTAAATGCAGAAATAACTCCAACTACTCCTAATGGATGCCATTGCTCATACATTCTATGATCGTGACGCTCAGAATTCATCATCACACCGTATAACATACGTGATTGTCCTACAACAAAATCTGCCATATCAATCATCTCCTGAACTTCGCCATCACCTTCTTGCTTAGATTTACCCATCTCAAGAGATACCAAGCTTCCTAAATGATCTTTATTTTTACGGAGTTCTTCGCCAATCAATCTAACTAACTCACCTCTTTTAGGTGCTGGAATTTGACACCATTGTTTAGCAACCTCCGCAGCGTTTGTAATAGCGTATTGCATATCATCGAGACTTTGATTTTTAACTTTAGCTAAAAGCTTACCAGTTGCTGGACTTAAAGTTTCTATAACATTTTTATTATCATCAGTTATATGTGCTTCTAAACCTAAATTTAATTCTTGTAAAATACTCATTATTTCCCCCAAAATTAATCTGCTTGTATCAAAAGTCCTGAATTTCTATAGTACTTACCGAATCTATTATCATAAAACTCTTGTAAACATATAGACTCTTGGTTTATAAATCCTGTAGGATTATCTTTAGAGTTAAGCAATAGATCTATACTTACACACAAGCTTGTTACAGTAGTTAATTGTAATGCTGAGAAATATTTACCAAACATACGTTTTGAAGGATATTTTTGCGCAAAATGACGCTCTGCTTTTAAACCTTTTCGGATACCATCAACTGATACATATATAAGAACTACATCTTGATTAATTCTTGGAATCGCTTTCTCCATAATCTTAACCATAGTATCCAAATCTTCACCTAGCTTCATATCTTGCATTAAGAATTTCATCTTATCACAATGCCCTGGATGACGGATACTTTTGTAGTTTATGTTTTTAACCTTACCTGCATAAGTTTCGATCATCGAACCAATACCACCAGAGGTATTAAAAGCCTCATAAGTAAGTCCATCTATTTTTATTTCTTCAACATCAGCTAATGGAGCTAGAGTTCTTTTTTCACCATCAACGACTCCTTCGCAAGGCTTCGCATATTCATTTATTAGGCCTTCTGTAGACCAAGTCAAACCATATTGAAGTGTATTCGAAACATTTAAAGGCAAAGCTCCTACCCTCATACGTACGGTATCAATTGAGTCGAACTCTTGCATAAGATTATTAGATATAATACTTATAAATCCTGGAGCTAGGCCACATTGCGGTGCAAAGAAACTATTTTCTGCTTTATCTGCTATACTTTTGATATAGGTAGTAGCCTCTACATCTTCTGTCAAATCAAAGTAGTTAAGCTCTAACTCGCCTGCTATCTTAGCTATATCTTTATTAAGAAAAAATGGTAAACATGAGATTATAGTTTTTATATCATTTTGTTGCACATAATTTTTTAAGTCTGAAGAATTTGTAGCATCTAATTCTACGTATATCAAATTATCTACATTTTTTTCTAAAACTGGTTTGTCATGAGGAATGTATCTATCAATTAAATGAACAGTATAATCGCCACTTTCAACCAGTAAGCAACTGACTAAAGACCCGACTCTGCCGGCACCAAGTATTACGATATTTTTCATAAATACCTCAAAATTACGTCTCTTGTACTTTAATTTATATCACTTGGATTGCTACAAGTAAATATAATTCGTGTTAGATTGATTAGATTATTTTGAAATTATTTAATAGAAAATAATAAAAATACAAATGGTTAGTTAATTTAAAAGTATAATAAGAGCAACTTTGCGCTACTAGAAAATAAAATAATATACTTTTTTAAACTTCCCAATATCTACAATCCATAATAAAGTAGTTTTACCTTGCTTTACACCTATCTTTTGACGAATATTATTAATTTGAATTGTATAATTACCACTGTCGATCTGTTGTTCAAATAAATCAACGCTATTAGGTAATAACAACCACGATCTCATGTCTGCTCTTTTTGGATCTGTGTTTGACAAATCAAATTTTAAATGGCTGCCTAAAATACCTCCTAAAGGGAAATTTTTATCATAATCATATTTGAATGCTTCGATCACAACATTCTGAGTAACAACCTTTGAATAACTTTCAATAAGTGATTTCATGGCATACAAAGTCGTATCAAGTAAAGTTTCTGTATAGGTATCCGCTAATATATTATCACCTGATGATATTATTACTCTCTTAGGATCAAAAAAACTATATTTAGTTTTATATACAGGAAACTCCATCCTTCTGATTCCTATATTTCCTAGATCAAGATTTGCTTTGGCAGACTTACGGATATTGACAAGACCTTGCTCATAAAAAACTACAACCCTTCCCATACCCATAGAAAAAGGCGATATTTCTCCAATCACTGCAGACCGATATTCATTAGCAGTTTGGTCAAGATATCTATTACCAATTGTATACTTCTGAGCATTTTCAAGGTCGTTTAATGACTCTTGATAGTTTTTTGAATCAGCTGAGTCTAATAAACTTTTTAGATAATAAGTCATCGGATTACCATAAGCATTTGGAATCACTGCTGAAAATTCAAGCATAGATTTTAATGATTTGAAGCTATCTATACCTAAATTATCATTAGTAATATCATTTCTATCAAGATCTTCTTTAGCAAGCTCTTTCATACCTCCTGCAATTAAATCTTGTTCATTACGCCAAATTTTAGCAGTACCTAAATTATCTAATGATTTAAGTGCTAGATTAACATTATTTGTTCTTAAATAATTAAGCGCTTGATATGTATACAAAAAGCTTATCGCATAATCAGGAATGTTATATGCAGTTTTAATATCATAATAGTTATATGTATTTTTATCTAATAGAATTTTCTTTGCTTGCTCTAATGATTCATTTTCATTCTTTGGTATGGATTGAATTGCTTTATCATAGAATTTTATTGATTCTGGGTAATTATCATTAAGCTGAAACAATCTTCCTGATTCAAGATAGTTAAGATTTTTTAACTGCTTTATGTTGGCAATATTATTATTTTTATTTATTGCCTCAGATATATTATTTTCCACAAGGTTCTTTCTTACCGGAGCAAATATCCAAGGATAATTATAAGACACAAATTTTATTTTTGTTACTTCTTTTTCTGTAGTGGCACATGAGTTTAAAAAAAGCTATAGATATAACTAGTATTAGAAATTTATTTATTTTATTTCTCTTCATTTTTGATAACACCAATGCCAAGGTTCATAAATATATCCATATTCATTATCACTAGGAAAACTCATTTTAAATCCAAATTTATGAGCATTTTTGTTTAACCATCTAAAAGCCAATGTATTCTCAAACAACTCTGTCAAGACCTCTTGTTCACCATCAGTAGTTAAATCAATTGCCCTACCCGTGTGATGTTCACTTTCTCCTGGCAATGCATTCACTTTCATGATTTGTTCTAGAGTTTGACCACTAGCTAGTTTTCTATCTATTATTTTTTGCTGATACTCATAGCTTCTAAAACCTGATACTATATATAAACAAACATCTTCATTTTCTGCAGCTTGTTTAAGTTTCAACCATGCTTGATAAGTAGTCTTTTCCAAAAATAAATCTCTAGCAAAAAAATCCTGTCCCACATAAGTAAGATCTTCTTTATTAGCTTCAGGAAATATTATCTTTTTTACCATTTAGCAGACTCTTCTAATTTCAATATATTACAAAGATACTTATCATGTTCAGATATATTAATAATGGTTTCATTAGCTGAACGTAATTTTAATTTATCAAAATCTATATCTATAGTATCCTTACTAGCATTTTTTGTAGTTTGCAAGACAAGATTAGTCTGTCCACCAGTCATAGCAAGATAGACATCCGCTAACAATTCACTGTCTAATAAAGCTCCGTGAAAAGTACGATGATCATTTCTAATGTGATACCTCTTACAAAGAGCATCAAGATTATTTTTTTGAAGAGGATGTTTTTTTCTAGCAAGTTCTAAGCTATCAACAATTTTTGCAACATGTTGCTCTAATGTGCCGTATTTATTGTTTTTTAGAAGCCCAAGCTCCCAGTTTATAAATGGTACATCAAATGCTGCATTATGTATAATAATCTCAGCACCTCTAAGAAAATCTATCATTTGGTCAACATTTTCTTCAAATGATGGTTTATCTGCTAAAAATTCATTAGTCAAACCATGGACAGCTAAGGCACCTGCTTCTACTTCATAATTAGGATTACAATAGAAATGCAGGTTATTACCTGTAACTTTTCTATCTATAACCTCAACTGCCCCAAATTCTATAATCCTGTTACCTATTTTATAATCAAAACCAGTTGTCTCAGTATCTATAAAAACTTGTCTAGACATCAAAAAACCTCATTAACACTATTAATGTTTAATTATAACAATACTTATCTACAGATGCTAGATTGTATTCTCAATGTTTATAGAGATACCAAAATGTACTTCATTAGGTGTCAAGTAATTTAAACATTTCTTAGGTCTATTATTCAAGTCTATCTGTAACTTTCTAATGTATTGATGAGATATATTGTTAAAGTTAGTACCTTTAGGTATAAATTGTCTGATATACCTATTCATGTTTTCATTAGTACCTCTTTGCCAAGGACTGTATGGATCAGCAAAGAATACTTTGATGCCAGTCTTGCTAGTTAGCTTCTTATGTTTAGCAAACTCTTTACCATTATCAAATGTAGCTGTTAATATTTTATGACCATTAGATACTTTGGAGTTATACTCGAATCTAGTGTATGATGAAAATCTAATATAGAAATAAGCGGTGTATTCGCAGCAGAATGATAGAATTATTTTGCAAAATATAAACTCTTAACTGAGGAATACACACATGACAAAAAGTAACATAATAG
>NZ_WBSX01000082.1 GCF_009823375.1 Francisella noatunensis subsp. noatunensis
AACTAGCAAGACTGGCATCAAAGTATTCTTTGCTGATCCATACAGTCCTTGGCAAAGAGGTACTAATGAAAACATGAATAGGTATATCAGACAATTTATACCTAAAGGTACTAACTTTAACAATATATCTCATCAATACATTAGAAAGTTACAGATAGACTTGAATAATAGACCTAAGAAATGTTTAAATTACTTGACACCTAATGAAGTACATTTTGGTATCTCTATAAACATTGAGAATACTATCTAGCAGTTTATATAATTATTATAATGATATTACTAGACTCTTCTTGCTTATAACTATTTCTAATATAGAATAACCTTAGATTATTTGTATCTGTATTTTCTGTAATTAATTTAGTCGTATGACTTTAAAATCTTATCTTGATAGGTATTAGTATGCTTAATTATTTTAAAGCTAGAATAGACTATTTAGTAATAGTTCTTTTAGCTATGCTTGTGTGATGACTTTATTTAATGCTACTGTGGTAGGCATTGCTTATATATCTATAAGTTGGCATTTGTTAACTCTAAAGAACAACCTTGAAGTTATAATGTTATTTATGCTTACTTGGTGGGTTTTTGGAGTTATATTATCTCCAATTACAGGTTATTTTGCTGAATCTTATACCTAGAAAAATAATTATAGTTCTGGTAAATATCTTTCGAGTTATATTGCTTTCAGCATTTGTATTTTTGGGTAATTTAGATTCTTTAACTCTAGTATATTTGTTTACAAGTATATGGGGGATTATATTAGCATTTTTTATGCCGGCAATGATGATAATGTCGCGAGAGTTATTTCCTAATGATGATGTTCTATTGTATGCAAATAGTACGATGGATGGACTATTTGAATTTGGTATGGTTATTGGAATGTCTTTAGGAGGGATCTTAGTAGCGTATTTCGATATGCACCAGATTATGATAATAATGCTTGCTGGAAGTATTTTTGCGACTTTGTGTAGTTTTATGATTGTACCAAAGAGAATTGTAAAAAATCAAAAAGGGAATTTTGTAGATAATTGGAAAGAAGTTATTAACTACCTTAGCAAAAATATATCACTATATTGGTGTTATTTAGCTCAAGTTAGCATGACTTGTATATATATGATTGCTCCAATCTTCATATCTCCATACGCTAAGAATATTCTTCATGCTTCATCTTTGGAATTTGGACTAATAGAGATAGCATTTTCGGTAGGTTTTATTATTGGGAATATTCTATTGCCAAATATGATAGAAAAAATGTCGCCAAAATTAACGCTAGCTTTTTCTATGAGTGCATCAGCTATGATGTATTTGTTGTTAGGATTAAACCAAAGTATAGCTTTTGCTATTTTGTATTATCTAGTAGCAGGTGTATTTATATCATCATGGGTAATAATTGTTACTATAGCACAAAAAAATACGCCGATAACTTTACAGGGTAAAATACAAGGTGTTGCTTATGGTTTATCTGGTCTAGTGGTTATGTTTATATATACAATATTTTTTATGATTAATTATTTAGAACCATTACCTAGTAATAGATGGTTTTATGTATTGGCAGCTTTGGCATTATGTACATTATGGCCAATATTTAAAGGATTAAAATTTTTAGATAAAACTAAGTAATAGATATTGAATTAGTGATGAGTTGAAATTATTGATTTAAGTTATCTAAGTACTTCTCAGCATCTAACGTAGCCATACAACCAGTACCTGCAGAAGTTACTGCTTGTTTGTAAACATGATCAGCTACATCACCAGCAGCAAACACGCCTTTGATATTTGTTTGAGTAGCATCGCCAGCTAAACCTGATTTTACCTTGATATAACCATTTTCCATTTCAAGCTGATCTTTGAAGATACCTGTATTTGGAGTATGACCAATAGCAATAAATACACCCATAACATCAATCTTAGATTCTTCTTTAGTTTTGACATTTTTAAGGCGTAGAGCATTAACTCCCATATCATCACCAAGAACTTCTTCTAGTGTCGTATCCCAGATAATATTTACATTACCATTTTCTGCTTTTTCCATTAGTTTATCGATAAGGATTTTCTCAGATCTAAGCGAATCTCTACGATGAATTAGTGTTACAGATTTCGCAATATTTGATAAGAAAAGAGCTTCTTCAACAGCAGTGTTACCACCACCGACTACTGCGACATCTTTGTTTTTGTAAAAAAAGCCATCACAAGTAGCACAAGCAGATACACCTTTGCCCATGAATTTTTCTTCTGATTCTAAACCTAAGTATCTAGCAGTAGCACCAGTAGCTATAATTAGAGCATCACAAGTATATTCTTCGATCTCTCCAACTAACTTGAAAGGTCTAGTTTGTAGATCTACGGAGTTAATTGTGTCATATGTGATTTGTGTATCGAATCTCTCAGCTTGTTTTTGTAGTTTTTCCATAAGCTCAGGACCCATGATACCATCAGCTTCACCTGGCCAGTTATCGACATCTGTAGTTGTTGTAAGCTGTCCACCAGGTTGCATACCTGTGATAATTACAGGGTTTAAGTTTGCACGAGCTGCATATATTGCTGCAGTGTATCCCGCAGGGCCGGATCCTAAAATTATTAATTTGTGATGAGTTACCATTTTAAAAAGTTCTTCAAAATACGATTATGGCTAAATTATAGCATAGTGCTTGTTCAAGTGAAATTTTGAAATAACCTTCTTAAGAGGTTTATTTTTGAAACTACTAATTGCTAATGTACATTTATCTTTTTGACAAGGTTTTTAATTGCTGCAAAATCATCAATATAAGCGAAGCTATCTAGAGCTTCTAGATCTACACCATTATGATAACCATAACTTACCATTATAGTTTTTACATTTGCCTCTTTAGCACATAAATAATCATTCATAGAATCGCCAACCATCAAACTCTCTTCGGCTTTAGCATTTAGCTTATTCATAGCAAACAGGAGAGGTTCTGAGTATGGTTTATAGCTGGTTGTAGTATCTCCACCAACGATAATCTCAAAATAATCAACTAGGCCTAAATGAGTCAGAGACTGTATAGCATCTTCTTCATGTTTATTTGTTACAATAGCTATTTTGATACCTTGTTGCTTTAAGAAATCTAAAGTTTCAATGACATTGGGATATACTCTACTATTTGCACTATTTAGGGTTTTGTATGTTTGACTGACAATTTTGACACCTGTATCAGCGATAGATTCAATATAATCATTATCATTGAAATCTAATGCTAAAATTTTTCTAACAGTAGTGGGATAGCCTTTGCCAATAATACTAGCTAAGACATCTTCAGATACCGGCTCAAGTCCAAAATGTTTACGCATGGTATTTGTTGCAACTGTTAGGTCACCAACTGTATTTACAAGTGTGCCATCTAAGTCAAAGAATATATTTTTTATCATTTTTTACTCATTAATTCGTGATTTTATTGTGTTCATCTCATCAACCTGACTAACTTTAATCTCTAAGGCGGAGGCTGGGAAAGCTAAAGAGTAAATATCTCGTAAAATTTTTTTAGAAGCAGAGCAGTGTATGTTTGTAACTTTAGTGGTTTTGAGTATTTCTTTTACATTAGTTGAGTTAATTCCACCACCAGGCATTATTTGAATTTCGCTCCCAAACTTTTCTTGTAGAGTTTTTATGATTTCTAAACCTTGTATTACATTTGGCTTAGCTCCAGATGTTAAAATTCTATCAAAATCTAGTTCAATAACTTCTTGAGTAGCTGTGTATATATCTGTTGTTAAATCAATTGCTCTGTGAAAAGTTAGTTCTTTGCCAGCTTGTTTTGTAAGTTCAATAAATGGTTCTAAGAATTTTTTATCAATTTTATTTTCTTTAGTTAAAGCACCAATTACAATTCCATCTACATTTAGTCCAAACATTGTTTTTAGATCATCGAGCATAATTTGCTGATCTATTTCATCATAATAAAAATCACCAGCACGATGACGGATCATAGCTTGAAGCGAACCTGTGAAATTATCTTTGGCAAACTTAACTAAGCTAAGAGAGGGCGTAAGTCCTTCAACTCCAAGTGCAGAACATAGTTCTAATCTATCAGCACTAGCTTTTTGGGCATTGAGTATTGATTGATAGTTATCTATACAGATTTCTAGGGTTGTCATGGATGAGTAGATTATCTAACTTTGATTTATCATATTATAACATTAGTTTTATGTTGGTTTCGCTACTAACCACTAATGAGAAGCCTTTATTAATCATAATTTATAGTCTTCAATTTGTTTTATAGTTGGTATAATTGTTTGTAATAAAATTAATTTTAAAGTTTTTAATGAGTCAATTATTTATAGTTTATCTTGGTGGGAGTGCACCAAAAGCAAATATAGAGTTATATGACGTACAGTTTGTAATCGGAGATACTATCGAAGATACTTATGAGCAACTTAGACAAAACTGGTTTGGAACTATTAAAGGGTTGCATCTAGATAGTTATAAAGCTCTCAAAGGCGCAGATGGTTATCAAATATCTATCCAAGATAGACCTCAAAACTTTAATAGAAAGTTATATTTGTCAATCTTGGTGGCTATGATGAATCTAAGCTAAATGAGCTACATGAGTTTGCTTTATTTGTTGCTGCAGATAAAACAGAAGAAAAAGCAAAGCAAAGTCTACTAAAAAACTCTCTACATCAGCACAAAGATAATCTTATGGAAGTCGATGATTGTTTAGAGATTGGCTCTATTGGAGGTAAGTATATTCATTTAACTCCGAGTGATGAAGAATATAATCTAAAACCTGATTGGTTTGGGTATAGGGTTATAGGTTCTTAAAGTTAATATGGTTTTGAAATAGCTTGAGTAACACTAACATTTTCATGAATTTCTTTGAACGCAGTTGAAAATGCCTCTTTACTATTAACGTATTTATAGGTATTTTCTAAAAAATCTGCTTGATTAATACTAGCAGCATCAAATGATTGGGTTTTCCATTCTTGTCCAATTTGTATTATAGTGCTTTTGAATTTAATAAATTTAAAAATAGCTATCTCACCAGGATTGTTATTATAGGCTTTTATATTTTTATTTGATAAGGATCCACATAGCAAAATTGACATACTTGAAGATTCTGTCTTTGCAGTATTTAGAATTTTAACATTTTTACCACATGACTTTACAAACCCAGATAGAACATAGTTAGCATATTGAGATACACTAAGCTTATTTTCTTTGTCATATAATCCTGATATGGTATATATTTCTTTCCAATCATCAAAACTCTGTCCCGTAGGTATTTGCTCATATAAAAAGCTAATCCCTTTTTGACTTCTATATACATCGCCGACTAGATCCGTGCTAAACCATGTTGGATATGGGTATATCAATGAAGCATCATAAATTTGCATTGTTTGAACAGAGTTTTTAACTTGATCTTTCGATACCCCCATATAATATCTTTCTGCTGAGAATGAAATACTAAGCGATATTAATATAGTAAAAACTAATAAAAGTAATTTTGTCATTTACTAGAGCATTTTATTTGAATATATCCATTTTAAATAGATGTATTAAGAAAAGTAAATAACTACGATATTAATTCAGCCTGTTTTTTAACAAGTTCATTCATACCATCAGTCCAAACCCAGTAGAAGACGGGTTCACTACCTTTAAAGCTTGCCACATAGCGATTGTCTTGACTATCAATAGCATGAATTGTTAGCTCATCTAAATATCCAGTTTTAAGATGGCGTAAATTTTTCTAGAGATTATATTTAAACACTTTAAACGATAAGCTAGTGCTAAATTTACTTTTAATAGTTAAAAAATCTTAGTAACTATTGATATCTAATGCATATCGAATATAATTTCCGATCTGATAATCTAATCGAGGTAAATATGTCATTCAAAGGTTTGTGTCTTTGTAATTCTGTTCAATTTGAAATTAATGGTAGTTTTGAAAATTTCTTTTTGTGTCATTGTGAGCATTGTCGTAAAGATACTGGTTCAGCTCATGCCGCTAATTTGTTTTCATCAAATGCAAAATTAAATTGGCAATCTGGTCAAGAATTTGTCAAAAAATATAAACTACCTGCATCACATCATACAAAAAGTTTTTGTAGTGAATGTGTTTCAGCATTACCTTTTGAGCAATCAGAATACAATCTAGCAAATATGAATAGAGAAAAAATATTTAGAAAATAAAAATTACCAACCAGTAACTTCTTTAAGTTTAGAACCTAATTCAGCAGGTGATCTAGTATAAGCAATACCAGCAGCTTCAAATGCAGCAAATTTTTCTTCAGCTGTACCTTTACCACCAGAGATGATTGCACCAGCATGACCCATACGCTTTCCTGGAGGAGCTGTAACACCAACGATATATCCAATAACAGGCTTAGTTACATTGTGTTTGATATATTCAGCAGCTTCTTCTTCAGCGGTACCACCAATTTCACCGATTAAGATGATAGCTTCAGTTTGAGGATCATTCTCTAGAAGTTTAAGAGCTTCGATTTGGTTCATACCAGGAATTGGGTCTCCACCTATACCGATACAAGTAGATTGACCAAAACCTAATTTAGTAGTTTGAGCAACTGCTTCATAAGTTAGAGTACCAGAACGAGAAATGATACCAATTTTACCTGGTTGGTGAATATGGCCAGGCATAATACCAATCTTACATTGACCTGGAGTGATTACACCTGGACAGTTAGGACCAACTACTTGTACATCTTTACCTTTTAAGTATTCTTTAACTACTAACATATCTAGAGTTGGAACACCTTCAGTGATGATTATAACTAGCTTAACACCAGAATCGATTGCTTCGATAGCAGAATCTTTTACAAATGGAGCTGGTACATAGATTACAGATGCATCTGCACCAGTAGCTGCAACAGCTTCAGCCATTGTGTTAAAAACTGGTCTATCTAAGTGAGTAGTGCCACCTTTACCAGGAGTTACACCGCCTACGATATTTGTACCATAAGCAATAGCTTGCTCTGAGTGGAAAGTACCGTTTTTACCAGTAAAACCTTGTACTAAAACTTTTGTATTTTTATCAACTAATACGCTCATTATTTAATATCCTTTTAACTGTTTTAATTTATTAACCTAGTGATTTCACAACTTTATCAGCAGCATCAGCTAAACCATCAGCAGGTATTAGTGTTAAACCTGAATCAGCTAATATCTTAGCGCCTTTTTCTGCATTGTTACCTTCTAGACGAACAACTACTGGTACAGTTACGTTTACTTCTTTAACAGCTTCGATAATTGCTTCAGCGATCATATCACAACGTACAATACCACCGAAGATGTTAATTAAAACAGCTTTTACATTTTCATCATCTAGGATTAGTTTGAAAGCTTTGATTACTCTTTCTTTAGTAGCACCACCACCTACATCTAGGAAGTTAGCAGGCTTACCACCGTATAATTGGATAATATCCATAGTAGCCATTGCTAGACCAGCACCGTTTACCATACAACCGATGTTACCTTCAAGAGCTACATAGTTTAGCTCATGCTCAGAAGCTTTAAGTTCTTTAGCATTTTCTTGAGATTTGTCTCTAAGAGCTAATAATTTAGGGTGTCTGTAAAGAGCATTTGAATCAAGATTGATCTTACCATCAACACAAACGATTTCGCCGTTTTCTCTAACTGCAAGAGGGTTGATTTCAAATAATGCAAAATCACACTCAACAAATGCTTTGTAAGCACCTAGCATAGTTTTAACGAAATCGTTAATTTGCTTACCTTCAAGACCAAGTTTGAAAGCTACTTTACGAGCTTGGAATGGTTGAAGACCAACTAATGGATCTACTTCTACTTTAAGGATTTTCTCTGGAGTATTGTGAGCTACTTCTTCAATATCTACACCACCTTCAGTTGAAGCCATGAATGTTACTTTACGGCTAGATCTATCAACTACCGCACCAAGGTATAACTCACGAGTAACAGGGTATACATCTTCAAATACACCTACAGAATTAACTGGCTGACCTTCAGCATCAGTTTGGAAAGTAACAAGATTTGTACCGATTAAGCTTTCTGCTACTTCACGAGCTTCTTGAGATGATTTAACAACTTTTACACCACCAGCTTTACCACGACCACCAGCATGTACCTGAGCTTTTACCACAGCAAATTTACCACCAAGTTGGTCAAATGCTTGAGCAGCTTCATTTGGGTTATGAGCTACGATACCTTTTTGAACTTTTAGACCATAGCTTTCTAAAAGATCTTTAGCTTGATATTCATGTAAGTTCATTGATTTTCTTCCTTATTTGATCGTTTGACGAAAATTTTTGTTAAATAACATCTCAAATAATAACTCATTTACGCTATTTTTTCTAATAAAAAACAGAATTTAATAGCTAGATTGTATTCTGAAAGTTTTAAATAGTTGAAAGAGAGTTCCAAATATAGTTTATTAGGTTTTGACGAAACTAAAATAAACGATAAGGAACTAAAAAATGCCAAAGTACTTAACTCTTTCAAAT
>NZ_WBSX01000083.1 GCF_009823375.1 Francisella noatunensis subsp. noatunensis
TTTGAAAGAGTTAAGTGCTTTGGCATTTTTTAGTTCCTTATCGTTTATTTTAGTTTCGTCAAAACCTAATAAACTATATTTGGAACTCTCTTTCAACTATTTAAAACTTTCAGAATACAATCTAGCAAGCGTTTTATTACCTTGAGTTTTATTAGTAAGTAATGATTTTTGTTGCCTTTGTACAAGAGGACTAGTACTAGAAGTTATATTTCTATCATTTATCAAGGTACAGCTGCCTAATAATGTAATAATGAGAGCAAAAGTTAATATATTTTTCATTAAAATCTATACCTGAGTTCTTGTATCTAAATAATAACTATTTAAATAAAATTTTTCAAAAAATTGAATATATTTGGTGGAGGCGGCGGGACTTGAACCCGCGTCCACAAACTCTCTATCCTTGGATCTACATGCTTAGGCTAATCTATTTGAGTTTAGCTTGACTACTCCCCAATTAGCCAGGGTAATAGTTAGCGAGTCTGTTAAATACAGCCTGAACTTCCAGACAAAAAGCAAAGACCGTCTTATGCGGAATATGAACGGATGTAAAGATAGTGTCATAAGAAAGACTATCATATCCGTGCGTCTCTAGGTTATTAAGCTAGACTAGGCAGCTTTAGCAACAGCAGCAAAGTTGCTGTCGTTAGCCGCTACGCGGTTTGCTTTTTTGTTGCCAGTTATTATTGGCATTTGTACTGTTATTAACGAGGTTACGGTACTTCCTCGACATGCACCTTAGATTTTGACATTCATGTCGAAACCATATTCGCCCCCAATTGGGTGCGATACAATTTATACTTTATTATGATAAATGTCAAATCTTAAGTATGATTCTAGAATAAAACATAGATAGCTGAAGATAATGCCACAATACTAACAAAAAGTATGAAACTATCAGCTAGTAGATTTTTATATTGCTTTAGATATTTGATTTTATAGATACTATAGATAGGCATGATAAATAGTATTACAGCTAAAACAAGACCACCAATACTAGATATCATATCTAGTATATTTGGGTTTAAATAAGCAACTAACCAACATGACAAAAATACTATAGATAGTGTAATTGGTTTTATAGTTTTTTGACTGATTGAGTTTTTTGAGATTTTGCAAACTATACCATCTATACCTTCTTTTGAGCCTAAATAATGACCAAAAAAAGACTTACTCATAGCGACTATAGCAACTAATGGAGCTATATAATCTAAGGAGTAGTCATCAAAATGGCTTGCTAGATAAGATAATATTGAAACATTCTCTTCTTTTGCAGCTATTAAGTCATCAGGAGACAGAGTTAGCATCGAACTAAATACAAATATGACTACTGTAACAATCATTAGAATATTACTAAAAGCAATAATTCTCGATGCTTTTTTATCGGCATCTTGTTTATATTTTGTTTTTGCATAAACAGCTAACGATGAAATAATTGGCGAGTGATTAAATGAGAATATTAGTATTGGCATGAATATCCAAATAGCTAATAAAACACCCGAAAAAGTATGATTATACTCAAAGCTATTGCGTAAAATATTAATATTCCAGTATGGAATCATCCATAGTGAAAGCACTAATAATGCTATGATAAATGGGAAGACCAAAAAGCTCATCACGCGAATAATTAGTTTCTGACCAAAGTTAATTATAAAGACTAACGAAAGTATCGTGAAAAAGCTTAAAAGGAATCTATTTTGTATATCATAGTGAAGCTGATATTTGAAAAAACTAGCTAGAGTATTTGTAATACCAACGCTGTAAACTAATAGTATTGGCAATATAGCAAATAGATATAAAATATTAAAAATAATACCACCAATTTTACCAAAATAGTCATCGGCGACTACGGTAATATCAGAATCAGTATTTGGGTTAGATATTACAAATCTACACAATGCACGATGTGACAAAAACACCATTGGAAAAATAAAAACTAATACTAAAAGTATTGGTATAATTCCTGAAATTCCGGTTTGAATCGGTAAAAAAAGTATGCCAGCTCCAATAGCCGTACCAAAGAGGCTAAGAGACCACATAAAGTCTTCGTTTCTTTTCATAGTAAATATCTAGTTAAAAATAAAAAGCCTTACAGAAAACTAATAATTAGCAGTCTATAAGTCATGTTCAAAAATAATTAATAAAATTTAATGTAAAAAGAAGAGATTGTCAAAAAAAAAAGTGATAAATATTTAATTAAATTTAGTTTTGTGATTTTAGAAGTAATGACAATAAAGACATTCTGATAGGAACACTATATTTGATTTGCTCAAAATATTTTGCACACTCAAGTTCATCTATAGATCTATCCATCTCATCAACTCTAGGCAGAGGATGAAGGATTATGAAGTTACTAGTAGTGGAAATATGCTTTCTATCTAAGTAGCATAAATCTTTATTTTCTAAATAACTTTCTTCATTTGGAAATCTCTCTCTTTGAACGCGAGTTACATATAGTACATCTAAATCTTCTAAGGCATCACAATTTACTTGCTCTAATTCTGTGAAAGAATTGCCATTTTTCTCAACAAAATCTCTAAGTTTCTCTGGGATTTGTAGTTTTTTTGAAGATATAAATTTAAATGTAGCATTATATTTAGCTAGGATGTTGGTTAATGAATGAACTGTACGTCCATATTTTAGATCTCCTAAAAATCCAATTTTTAGGTTATCAAGAGAGCCTTTCTCAGAGTAGATAGTATATAAGTCAACCAATGACTGGGTAGGGTGCTCATTCTCGCCATCACCAGCATTTATCACAGGTGAGTTGACATATTTTGAGAACTCTTCAACACTATGTGGCTTAGGGTGACGCATCACTATAATGTCAGCATATTGATCCATCATTCTACCTGTATCATCAAGGGTTTCGCCTTTTTGAGTAGAGCTAGAAGCACCGTTTTCTAGTGATATAACTTTGCCACCAAGTCTATTCATAGCAGACTCAAAAGAGAATCTAGTTCTAGTGCTTGGTTCAAAGAAAAGAGATGCTAATATTTTGCCTTCTAAATCTTTGATAGGCTCTGAATGGGTTAGTTTATCTTTATAAATATCAGCTTGATGAAATAGTTTATATAAATCATTTTTGGTAATTTGATTGCCTCGCAGAAGCTTTTGAAATGATAGCATTTTGTAACTCCAGAATATTATTCCCCTTTGGTACGAAGGGGTGACAGTCGAAGACTGACGGGGTAGTTTTTAAAAAAGCAATCGATCCTATGGTCAAGCCATAGGATGACACATTTTAACTATTAATCCACTCTTTAACAGTTTTAACATCAAAATCATTATTGATTTTGCGCATATCTCTAACAGCGGTAACAAAAGCTTCAAAAGCACCAATTGTTGTAACATAAGAAACTCTACTCATAATAGCAGCTCTTCTTAATGCTAAACTTATTTTCAGTTCTTGCCTTATTGATGTATTAACCAATAAGTCAACTTCACCCGCTTCGATTGCTTTGACAGTACTGTGTACTTGATTGTTACCAATATTATCCGAAGCTTTATCAAAAAGCTTACACTCAATACCATTTTCTTTTAAGAAGCGCTTAGTACCTTTTGTTGCAAAGATATTAAATCCTAGTTCTATTAGCTCTTTAACAGGTTCTATTATCTTAGGTTTATCAGTATCACTTACAGATATTAGAATATTTCCTTTTAGAGGTAGTTTATTAAAAGACATTTCTTGAGCCTTATAGAATGCTACTCCAAAAGATCTATCCATACCCATTGCCTCACCTGTAGATTTCATCTCAGGGCCTAAATAGCAGTCTACATCAGCAAATCTGCCAAATGGGAATACCGCCTCTTTGACAGAGAAATGTCTAGGGATAGGGTTGTTTAAGATAAATTCAGATAGCTTCTTACCAAGCATAAGTTTAGTAGCAATATTTGCGATACTATTACCCGTTGCTTTGGCTACAAATGGTACAGTTCTTGATGCTCTAGGGTTTACCTCAATTACATACAACTCACCATTTTGATATGCAAATTGGACATTCATTAGACCTATTACATTTAGTTCTCTAGCTAATTTGATAGTTGCTTGTTTGACTTCTTCGATTTGTTCATCGGATAATGAACGAGTAGGGATAGAACAAGCGGAATCTCCGGAGTGAATACCTGCCTCTTCAATATGCTCCATAATACCTGCAACAAATACGCGATCACCACCATCAGCTAAAGCATCGACATCTAGTTCAGTTGCATTTTCGAGGAATTTGTCAATCAAAATAGGACCTTCAAGAATACATTTAGTATTAGTTTTAATATATGCATCAAGCTCTTCTTTTGAATGAACAATCTCCATTGCTCTACCACCTAATACATTAGAAGGTCTTACAACAATAGGGTAGCCAACATTTACAATTTTCTTCTTAAGTTCATTAATCGTATAGGCAATAGTGTTTAGAGGTTGCTTCAAGCCAACTTTATCTAGTAGTTCTTTGAATCTTTCTCTATCTTCTGCTAGATCAATTTTATCTGGATCTGTACCTAGTATAGGGATGTTGTTTTCATGAAGAGCTGATACAAGTTTCAAAGGAGTTTGACCACCAAACTGTACAATTACACCTAGCACTTCGCCTTTACGCATTTCATTTTTGATAATATCAAGAACATTTTCAGCCATCAATGGTTCAAAGTATAATTTATCAGAAGTATCGTAATCTGTAGAAACTGTCTCAGGGTTACAGTTAATCATGATAGTTTCGATACCTTCTTCTTTAAGAGATTTAGCAGCGTGAACACAAGCATAATCAAACTCAATACCTTGACCAATACGGTTAGGTCCACCACCTAATATTATAACTTTCTTTTTGTCAGAAATTTCAGATTCACAGTCGCGAACGATTTCTTCGTAGCTATAGTGCTCATAAGTTGAATATAAATAAGATGATTTAGAGTCAAATTCAGCAGCACAAGTATCTACTCTCTTAAAAGTAGGGTAGATTTCTTTACCAAATCTAAAGTTTCTAATATATCTCTCAGTTCTACCAACAAGCTCAGCAATTTTTGCATCAGAGAAACCTAGATTTTTATAAACAGAGAATTCTTCTTTGCTATTTGGTAGACCTGTTTTTTTAAGCTTCTCTTCAGCATCTACAATAATTGCAATTTGTTCAATAAACCAAGGATCTATTTTACAAGCATTATAAATTTCTTGTTGAGATATACCATATCTAAGAGCCTGAGCTACTCTTAGTATTCTCATGGGAGATAACTCTTCTAATGATTTTAGGATAGCTGCTTGGTTTTCTTGTTTGGTATTTGATTCACTTACACCCGCTATTTCGACTTGATCAAGACCTGTTAAGCCAGTTTCAAGTGATACCAGAGCTTTTTGTAAGCTTTCTGTGAAAGATCTACCAATTGCCATAGCCTCACCAACAGACTTCATCTGTGAAGATAGATTTGATGGTGTAGTAGGGAATTTTTCAAATGTAAATCTAGGAATCTTGGTAACGATATAGTCAATAGTAGGCTCAAATGATGCTGGAGTAACTTTTGTAATGTCATTATCAATCTCATCAAGAGTATAGCCAACAGCTAGTCTAGCAGCTACTTTTGCAATAGGGTAACCAGTAGCTTTAGATGCTAATGCAGATGAGCGAGATACTCTTGGGTTCATCTCGATTACAACAAGCTTTCCAGTTTCAGGGTTTACTGCAAACTGTACATTTGAACCACCAGTCTCTACACCTATCTCTCTAAGTACAGCGATCGAAGCATCACGCATGATTTGGTATTCTTTATCTGTTAGAGTTAATGCTGGAGCTACTGTGATACTATCACCTGTATGTATACCCATTGGATCGATATTCTCAATTGAGCAGACAATGATTGAGTTATCAGCTTTGTCACGGATAACTTCCATTTCATACTCTTTCCAACCTAAGATTGATTCATCTATTAGCACTTCATTTGTTGGCGATAGGCTTAGACCATTTTTGACAATTTTTTCAAATTCTTCTTTTGTATAAGCGATACCACCACCACTACCACCAAGTGTAAATGATGGTCTGATAATAGCTGGTAAACCGATATCTTCTAGAGCTTTATAAGCTTGTTCCATCGTTTGTACTACAACGTTTCTAGGTACTTCAAGACCAATTTTTGCCATAGCTTTGTTAAATCTTTCTCTATTTTCTGCTTTATCGATAGAGTCAGCTTTTGCCCCAAGCATTTCGACATTGTATTTTTCTAGGATGCCAGCTTTATCTAATTCTAGAGCACAATTAAGTGCTGTCTGACCACCTACTGTAGGCAAGATTGCATCAGGTCTTTCTCTAGCTATGATTTTGCCAACACTCTCAACTGTAATTGGTTCGATGAAGATCTTATCTGCTGTTGTAGGATCTGTCATGATTGTCGCAGGGTTTGAATTTACCAGATAGACGGTGTAACCATCTTCTTTTAAGACCTTACATGCTTGAGTCCCTGAGTAATCAAATTCACATGCTTGACCGATAACAATTGGACCAGCACCTAAAACTAAAATACTTTTTATATCTGTTCTTTTTGGCATTTTATTAATTCCCTTTTTTACTATCTGCTATCATCTCAGCAAATTCATTAAATAGATATTTACAGTCATGCGGACCAGGTGAGCTCTCTGGGTGATACTGTACCGCAAAAGCTGGTCTGTCTTTGAATCTCAATCCCTCAACCGTACCATCAAATAGTGAGCTCATATGAATCTCAATATTATCTGGTACTACATCATCACATACCACGAAACCATGGTTTTGGCTTGTGATAAGAACTTTCTTAGTATCGGCATCGAGCACTGGTTGGTTTACACCACGATGACCTTTGTGCATTTTTTTAGTTTTTAGGCCGGCAGCTAGAGCTAATAGTTGGTTGCCTAAACAGATACCAAATATTGGCATCTTAACTTCTAGAAGTTTTTTGATAACTGGCATAATGTAATCAGAAGTAGCAAATGGATCTCCAGGACCATTTGATAAAAACACCCCATCAGGATTGTGTTTCATAATATCTACATAAGTACTATCAGCAGGTACTACAGTTACCTTAAAACCAGCATCTACTAGGTTTCTTAATATATTATATTTGACACCATAATCGATAACTACAACACTATACTTATAGCTTTCTTGTTGTTTGTATACTTGTTGTCCTAATGAAAATGTATGCTCATTCCAATCATATTCTCTATTTGTAGTTACACTGATTGCAAGGTCTCTACCATTTAGGTTTGATTTGTTCTTGATACGAGATCTGACATAGTTTGCATCCAAAAACTCACCTGGTTTGACCGAAAGTATAGCAACTCTTACCGCACCTTCTTTACGTACTTTACGTACTATAGCACGCGTATCAACACCACAGATACCTACTATATTTCTATTTTTTAGCCATGTATCTATATGTTTTTTTGATCTAAAATTTGATGGGCTAGTTAGATTTTCTCTAACAATTAGACCCTTAGCAAATACACCTAGTGATTCGTTATCTTCGTTATTGATACCTACATTACCTATGTGAGGGAATGTAAATGTGATTATCTGACCAGCATAAGAAGGGTCTGTAAGAGTTTCTTGATAACCTGTCATTGATGTATTGAAACAAATTTCGCCGTCTGTCCAACCACGAACTCCTATTGATCTACCAAGATAGTATGTACCATCTGGAAAAACCAATATAGCATTAGTCATATCGTTAGCTAATATCATAATAAAAACAACCTTTTTGTGATGAATTGAATTGGAAGAAAAAATATTTGAAAAACTTTTCTGTCATTACTTTTTACAAAGTTAATAGGCAAATTGAAAGTATTGTAGGCATTCGAGACCTATATGTAAAGGCTGTTTTCTCAAGTTTTGACTAAAGTTAATTTTGGTCTAGTTTTAAAGCTATTTTTATACTACAATTAATTTTTATCTCTTTTAATTTTTCATTTTGATAGTCTAAAAAAATACCTACAAAAATAGATATTTTGCGATATTTGGTTTATGTTTATATTGGATATTAACGGGAGAGAGTTTTTGGGAAATTTAGTGTAAAAAACTATGCTAATTGCATAACAGGAGGTGGGAAAGAGTTAGAACTCATACCACTAACTTTATATAAAAGCTAGATTGTATTCTGAAAGTTTTAAATAGTTGAAAGAGAGTTCCAAATATAGTTTATTAGGTTTTGACGAAACTAAAATAAACGATAAGGAACTAAAAAATGCCAAAGCACTTAACTCTTTCAAATAGATATTGTATAGAAGAATTACTTAAATTAGGATACCAAACATCTCAAATAGCCAATAAAATTGGCTATAGTGAAAGAGCTATAAAAAAGGAACTTAATCGCACTAGTATAAATAGTGACTATAATGCTGAGATAGCACAGAAGCTATATCAAAGCCGCAGAACTTCAAATAATCATAAGCTATCCTGTAAAGTTAAAAAGCTA
>NZ_WBSX01000084.1 GCF_009823375.1 Francisella noatunensis subsp. noatunensis
TAGCTTTTTAACTTTACAGGATAGCTTATGATTATTTGAAGTTCTGCGGCTTTGATATAGCTTCTGTGCTATCTCAGCATTATAGTCACTATTTATACTAGTGCGATTAAGTTCCTTTTTTATAGCTCTTTCACTATAGCCAATTTTATTGGCTATTTGAGATGTTTGGTATCCTAATTTAAGTAATTCTTCTATACAATATCTATTTGAAAGAGTTAAGTGCTTTGGCATTTTTTAGTTCCTTATCGTTTATTTTAGTTTCGTCAAAACCTAATAAACTATATTTGGAACTCTCTTTCAACTATTTAAAACTTTCAGAATACAATCTAGCAAGGATATTTAATATCCTATTCAGCAATTTTTGCAGGAGAACCTTTTTTGTCCATATATGTTGATACTTGATGAACACCTTTATTAAAGCCAACAATATTGGTTCCAATGTTTATAGGGAAATCCATAGTTCTACCAACAAGGTTAACATTATCTCATGCACAAAAACTTCTGTACATGAAAATGTTACTCCAAATACAGCACATAGAGATAGAATTGATAGGAATTTTTTATTCATTTTTAATCTTTTATTTTTGTAGAGTTAATTTTTACATTATGTAATTCTGTAGAAAAAATACTATATATAATATTTTTTAATTTGATTATTTAAATAATTATTATAGATAATGTAAATTTATTTACTAATAAACTATGATAATATTGGAATTGTTTTAGATTAAAGGTATGCATTTTGATTTCAATAGGAAAATATTCTAAGTTAAAAATTCTTGAAAAAGCACGAGATAGATTTGTTTTAGATGCTTTAGAGCTTGGTACAGCAAGTATTCCTAGTTCGGAGCTTAGCGATACAGTAAGTGTTGATGATAGTATAGACGTTTTTTTATATCATAACTCTAAGTCTGAGCTTGTAGCAACTACAAAAAAAGTCCCAACAGTTGGTCAGATTGCTTATTTGCAAGTCAAAAGTATTACAAAAATTGGCGCTTTTTTAGACTGGGGATTAGAAAAAGATCTTTTTGTGCCATTAGCAGAACAGCACCGACCTTTTGAAGTTGGTAAGTCATATATTGTTTATTTGTATCTTGATAAAGTTAGTGGCCGTATTACAGCATCATCAAAAGTTAATAAATTTATTACAGATTATGCTGGCGATGAATTAAAACCTAATCAAGAAGTAGATCTTGTAATTGCTAACTCAACAAATATAGGATATAAGGCAATAATTAATAGTGGTTATTGGGGAATTATCTATTCTACAGAAGTTTTCAGAAGACTTAGCTTTGGTCAATCTATCAAAGGATATATAAAAAATATTCGAGATGATGGGCGTATAGATTTATCATTACAGTTAGTACATAAAGATCTGGATAAAAATGCAGAGTTAGTAGAAAAATACCTAATAGAGCATAATGGTTCTGCTCCTTTTAACGATAAATCTAATCCTAATGATATAGTGCGTGAGTTTGGAATTAGCAAAGCTGCTTTTAAAAGAGCTGTCGGAACTTTATTGAAAAAGAAAAAAATAGTTATTAGAGAGAGTGGAATATACTTAAATGGCTAATATTCTTTAAGTATTATATTGTCATTGGATATTTATGATAGTATAATAGTGTCTTGCTCTTTGCTATGCAAAAAGTTTTTGTATAGCTTATCAATAAAAAAAACTAACAATGATAAACCGGAAGGAGTTTACAAAATGAAACATTATGAAATCGTGTTAATGATTCATCCAGATCAATCTGAGCAGCTTGATACAATGCTTAGCAAATATCGTGGAATCATTGAAGAGAAAGGCGGAAAAATCCATAGATTTGAAGATTGGGGACGTCGTCAACTAGCTTATCCTATCGAGAAACTTCATAAAGCACACTATGTGTTATTCAATGTTGAATGTGATGTTGAGTCTCTAGAGAAGCTTCAAGAAAACTTAAAGTACAACGATGCAGTTTTACGTCGTTTAGTGATTTCTAAGAAAGAAGCTGTTACAGAGCCATCAATCATGATGGAAACTAATGAAAAAGAAGTAATTTAATAGAGGGATTTTAAGATGAGTCGTCGTAAAGTTTGCCGTTTCACTGTTGATGGTGTAAAAGAAATTGATTATAAAGATGTAAATAAGTTAAAAGCTTATATTACTGAAACAGGTAAGATCGTACCTAGTCGTGTAACAGGTACATCAGCTAAGTATCAAAGACAGCTTTCTACAGCTATCAAAAGAGCTAGATTCTTAGCATTATTACCTTACTGTGATCGTCACTTTAACTAATACCGGAGGTTGATTACAATGCAAGTTATTTTAAAAGAGAAAGTTGAAAACCTTGGTGTATTAGGTGATATCGTTAATGTTAAGCCAGGGTATGCTAGAAATTTCCTTATCCCATTTGGTAAGGCTGTACAAGCTACTAAAGCTAATATTGAAACTTTTGAAGCACAAAAAGCTGAACTTGAAAAAGCTGAAAAAGCGAGATTTGATGCAGCAGTTGGTACTGCTGAAGTTATCAAAGACAAAGTTTACACAATTGCTGCTCAAGCTGGTGAAGGTGGTAAACTATTTGGTTCTGTTGGTACTGCTGAAGTTGCTGAAGCTGTATCTCAAGCTTCTGGAAAAGAAATCGAGAAGAGTCAAGTTCGTATGCCAGAAGGTGTGATTAGATCTATTGGCGAGTTTGAACTTACTATTCATGTTTATACTGATGTAGATGCTGATATCAAAGTAAATGTTGTAGCTTCTGAAGCATAGTTTTATAATATATAAACTAACACAATATCTGTATTTAATATAAAAACCATGTGTTAGGCATGGTTTTTTGTATATAAGGGTCTTGATGTCAATGGATTATCAATTTAAGGTTGCTGAAACTACATATTCAGTTGATGCTGAGAAAGCAATATTAGGAAATATTCTTCTAAATAATGATAATATAGAGCTAGTTGAAGATTTTCTTTTGATTGATGATTTTTTTGATAAAAGACATAAAATTATCTACAAACAAATTACTGTTTTGAATCAATCAAACACTCCGTTTGATGTTTTGATCTTAAGCGAGTATTTAGCTACCGAAGGTCTATTATCTGAGGCTGGAGGCGAGTCATATATTATTGACTTGGCAACAAATACACCAGCAGTTTCAAATATCAAGACCTATGCAAATATAGTTAAAGATAAAGCTAAACTTAGAAGCCTTCAGGCTAGTGTTAATGATATAGTTCAAAAAATATACTCTTCAGATTCAAAAAATCCTGATGAAGTTATTGACTATGCTGAAAGTAGAATACTTGATGTAGCTAAAGAGAGAGAGACTTTAGTAAAAGGACCTGAATCAATTAAATCTGTCATACCTAAACTAGTTGATCGAATGAGTGCTATTATAGATTCTGGAAGCGGGTTGACTGGCATATCTACTGGGTTTATTGATCTTGATAAAATGACATCAGGCTTACAAAGAGCTAACATGGGTATTATTGCTGCTCGACCTTCAATGGGTAAGACTGTACTAGGTATTAATATAGCCCAAAATGTTGCAAAATTTGCAGATAAGCCTGTATTAGTTTTTAGTTTAGAGATGCCATCTGAAGATATAGTAACAAGAATGTTAGCTTCTCAAGCACGTGTAGAGATGAGCTTGTTGAAAGAATGTAATCGTCTAAATGATGCTCATTGGGTCAAGATTACTAGTGCTATGAAGTCTTTAAGTGAGATGCCATTATACATTGATGATACATCAAGTCTTACTCCTGCTGAAATGCGTTCAAGAGCAAGGAGACTCTATAATGAGCATGGAGGTCTTTCTATGATATTAATAGATTACCTTCAATTGATGAAAATACCAGGGTATGAGACTAATAGAACACTTGAAGTATCTGAGATATCAAGGTCACTCAAAGCTTTAGCTAAAGAGCTTGATATTCCAGTTATAGCACTTTCTCAGCTTAATAGGGCAGTTGATGATCGTAAAGATAAACGCCCGATGATGTCAGATCTTAGGGAGTCAGGAGCGATAGAGCAGGATGCTGACTTGATTATGTTTATTTATCGTGATGAAGTTTATAATAAAGATAAAGAAGATAATAAAAACCTAGGTGAAATAATTATTGGTAAACAGCGTAATGGTCCTATAGGTACTGTACATGTCCGCTTTGATGGCCAATTTGCAAGTTTTGCTAATTTGACACGCGAAAATGATAATATTTTACCTGGTGATATAGGGTATAACGAATAATTTTATATACAAAAGAGAAGTTCAATGCAACAAGATAAAATAAACTTACTTGGATTAAATCAAAAAGCTATAGAAGACTTTTTTATTTCGATAGGTGAGAAGAAGTTTCATGCAAGACAAGTTTTTAAGTGGATTCATAAAAAGGGTGTTATTGACTTTGATAGCATGACTGATCTTGGAAAGAATTTACGTAATAAATTAAAAGAAAAAGCTGAAATAGTCATTCCTAAGGTTGTATTTAATAAAGCATCAAAAGATGGTGCTCACAAGTGGCTTATTGATGTTGGTGGAAGTGCCGTTGAGACAGTCTTTATACCTGAAGAAGGAAGAGGTACTCTTTGTGTATCATCACAAGTTGGCTGTACTTTAAATTGCAGTTTTTGCTCTACTGGTAAACAAGGATTTAATAGAAATCTTTCATCAGCTGAAGTTATTTCACAGCTTTGGATAGCAGCTAGAACACTATCAAAAAATAATGGTGAGCATGACTTTAGCGTGACAAATATAGTTATGATGGGAATGGGCGAACCATTGATGAATTTTGAAAATGTAGTTCCTGCAATGGATATTATGATGGATGATTTAGCTTACGGACTATCACGCCGCAAAGTTACTCTTAGTACGTCTGGTGTTGTTCCAAGAATATATGATCTACTTGAACAATCTGGGGTTTCTTTGGCTGTATCATTACATGCACCTACAGACTCCTTACGTAATGAAATCGTGCCTATTAATAAAAAATATAATATAGATGAGCTTCTAGAGGCGTGTAAGCTCTATGCTGAAAAAGGTCCGCATAAACATATAACATTTGAATATACTTTGATGGAAGAGGTTAATGACAATTTATCAGATGCTGAACAATTAGTTGAGTTATTAAGATCTCGTGAAGTACCAGCTAAAATTAATCTGATACCATTTAATCCATACCCAGGTACGCCATATAAAAAACCTAGCAATAATCGTATTCATAGATTTAAAGAGTTTTTACAACACAATGGTTTTATTACTACAGTAAGAAAAACTAGAGGTGATGATATTGATGCTGCTTGTGGGCAGTTAGCTGGTGATGTTATGGATAAGACAAAAAGAAAAGAAAGATATTTAAAGAAACTTGGTGATAAAAATGCAGTCTGATTTTAAAAAGATTTTAGCTACAACTATATTATCAGAAATGCTAGCTTCATGTATGAGCTCTAATAACGTGAATAATAAAAATCTTAACTCACAAAATCAAAAGGAAGTCAAAAATCAAACTATAGAGCAAACTGAGTATTCTGTTACAGGAGGTAGTTTCCACAAGGCTAATTATGAAGAAGCTACTAAAATAAATTCTGAATTAGCTATAATCTATTCGATAGAAGAGTATCTTGGAAGGGCAAAAACTAAGCTTATAAAAGCACAAGAACTAGCAAATGAACATAATCAGAAATTAGCTATTGTAGATTATGCTGGAGGATATTATTATCAAAGCATCGGAGCAAACTCTATTGCTGAAAAATATTATCAAAAAGCTCTTAATAATCATCCAAAGAACTATGAAGCAATGAACTTTTATGCACAATTTTTGTGTACAGAAAGGGAAGATTATAGTCGTGCACAAGAACTCTTTGAGAAAGCTTTATTTCTGCCAAATAATAATGATATGGCTCAAAACACTATTCTTATATTCTCAATGTATGTATAAACAAGGCAAGAAAGATGACGCTTTAGCATATATGCAACGAGCTGACAAATTTAGAATAGACTACAAAGCTGCTAAATTAAGATTAGCACAGATGTATTTTGAAAGAGGTGAACATAAAGAATGCTATAAAGTTATTTACAGCATGAAGAATGATCCTCAGTTCTTTAATAATAAACTTGTTTTAGACATGAGGTTAAAGTTAGCAGAGTACGCTAACAATAAAAATGAAGCTGCAGCTATAAGATTAGTTTTATCTTCTAATAACTATAATGATGAAGATATAGATAAATTCTTCTCAGCAGCAGATCAAAAGGATATCGATAAAAATGCGCAGAATTAATCAAAATACCGAAAATACTCCAGAAAGACTACAAAAGCTATTAGCAAAATATAGCATTGGCTCACGTAGAAAAATTGAAGAGTTTATTGAACAAGGAAGAGTGCGAGTTAATGGTAAAGTCGCAACTCTTGGCGATAAAGCGACAGACAAAGATAAAATTAGCTTTGATGGAAAGGCTCTACACTCTTATGGTCAACCTATGACTAGACCAAGAGTTATTATTTATCATAAAAGAGAAGGGGAAGTCTGCACTAGTAAAGATGAGAAAGATAGAAAAACTGTCTTTGATTCATTGCCTAAGCTAGCAAAATCACGCTGGATAATGATTGGGCGATTGGATATAAATACTACAGGATTGTTACTTTTCACAACAGATGGAGATTTAGCAAATCGACTGATGCACCCATCTTATGAAATTGAAAGAGAATATGCTGTACGCGTTTATGGTCAAGAGTTATCAGATGAAACTTTAAATAAACTTAAAGAGGGCATACAGTTAGAAGATGGCATGGCGAAATTTAATAATATAAAATTCTCTGGCGGTGAGGGTGCAAATCTTTGGTATTATGTAACTTTGTCTGAAGGACGTAATAGAGAAGTCAGAAGAATGTTTGAAGCGGTTGGTGTTACGGTTAGTAGGCTAACAAGAATTAGATTCGGTGATATTATTTTGCCTAAATTCGTTTCTCGAGGAAAAACATTGGAGCTTAATCCTTCTGAAGTTAATAGACTAAGAAAGTCTGTTAAATTAAAAGAATATAGCTTCCCTAAAAAATTAGTTGAGAGATTAGAGAAAAAATAATGGATTTTTTACGTCAGTTAGAAGATATTTTTGGTATTGATGTTTGGGAGTTGAAGCCAGAGTATAGGTTTACACAGCAGATTGAAACACAAATAATAACTGAAAAATTAGAAGACACAAAATCTTTAGAAAAGAGCTTGGAGGTTATCTACTCAAATGAAGTAGATAGTCCTAAGATTATAAATATTCTGTTAACTGATAAATTAGATATTAGCTTTTTAAAACAAATTGTTACTAATTTATTTTTTAAATCTAATGTATGTATATATAAAACGAACAATATTAATTCTTTCCATAGTTTAGAAGGAATTAATCTTGCTGAAAATGATTTTATAAGTAATGATTATAAATTATTAGATATCCAAAATAAAAAAGCAATATTATTAAACTTATACAAGTATGCAGATTTTAGAGCTTGATATTACATTTCTAACAAAAACCATTCAGCTAGTAAGAGCTACTGATAAAGATTTTAGCTGGTCAGATAAACAAATTGAAAATTCATTAATTAATGACATTGTTTTAGGTTTAATGATTGATAGTGAGCTTGTTGCTATTGCTATTTTTAACTATATATTTGAAACAGCAGAACTTTTGTATATATGTGTTGATTTTGCTATGCAAAGTAGAGGAGTTGCATCTAAGCTTTTGAAATACTCAATTGATCATCTTGCCAAGAAAGAAGTTAAAGAATTATTTTTAGAAGTTGATATCAATAATACCAAAGCTATATCTCTATACAATAAACTCAATTTTATTAAAGTATCACAGCGTAAAAACTATTATAAAAAAATTGATGGTAGTCTAAGTGATGCCTTAATCTGCCGATTAGATATATCAAACTAAACTTAACTATGTTATATTAATGCCTTGAAGACAACAGGGGTGCTATCTTTATAAAAAGAATAGCTGAGAAAATAACCCTTTGTACCTGATCTAATTAGTATTAGCGTAGGGAGTTTGTTTGATTATTTTTTATACGGAAAATATCACTCAAATTCTTATTCTAGCTAGATTGTATTCTCAATGTTTATAGAGATACCAAAATGTACTTCATTAGGTGTCAAGTAATTTAAACATTTCTTAGGTCTATTATTCAAGTCTATCTGTAACTTTCTAATGTATTGATGAGATATATTGTTAAAGTTAGTACCTTTAGGTATAA
>NZ_WBSX01000085.1 GCF_009823375.1 Francisella noatunensis subsp. noatunensis
TAGCTTTTTAACTTTACAGGATAGCTTATGATTATTTGAAGTTCTGCGGCTTTGATATAGCTTCTGTGCTATCTCAGCATTATAGTCACTATTTATACTAGTGCGATTAAGTTCCTTTTTTATAGCTCTTTCACTATAGCCAATTTTATTGGCTATTTGAGATGTTTGGTATCCTAATTTAAGTAATTCTTCTATACAATATCTATTTGAAAGAGTTAAGTGCTTTGGCATTTTTTAGTTCCTTATCGTTTATTTTAGTTTCGTCAAAACCTAATAAACTATATTTGGAACTCTCTTTCAACTATTTAAAACTTTCAGAATACAATCTAGCTATTAATAAATTTTTTAAATTAATGTATCATTCTAACTAATATTAGAAGAATTAGAATTTTTATGAATTACGAACTTATTGAGTCACCAAAGCAGTCTAAATTTTGCGTTATTGGGTTACATGGTCTGGGTGCAGATGGACATGATTTTGTTGATGTTATCAATTATTTTGATGTTTCATTAGATGAAATTAAATTTGTTTTTCCTCATGCTGATGTTATGCCTGTAACTATAAACATGGGGATGCAGATGCGTGCTTGGTATGATATCAAGTCACTTGATGCAAATAGTCTAAATAGAGTGGTTGATGTTGAAGGTATAAATAGTTCAATAGCAAAAGTTAACAAGTTAATAGATAGTCAGATTAATCAAGGTATTGCTAGTGAAAATATTATCTTAGCAGGCTTTTCTCAAGGCGGTGTAATCGGAACTTATGCTGCTATTACATCTCAAAGGAGGCTTGGTGGCATTATGGCTTTATCTACATACTTGCCAGCATGGGATGATTTTAAAGATAAAATTACACCTATAAATAAAGGATTACCTATACTAGTTTGCCATGGTACTGATGATCAAGTATTACCTGAAGTTCTTGGTCATGATTTATCAGACAAGCTAAAATCTAGTGGTTTTGCTAATGAGTATAAACACTATGTGGGTATGCAACACTCTGTATGTATGGAAGAAATAAAAGATATATCAAACTTTATCGCAAAGACATTTAAAATATGAAACAAATCGTTATAGCTAGTCGCGAAAGCAAACTAGCATTGTGGCAGACAAATTACGTCAAAGACCGAATTCAACAAGAGCTAAACATTCCTTGTCAGATAAGTACTATGAAAACACAAGGAGATATTATTCTTGATAAGCCTCTTAATAAAATTGGTGGTAAGGCATTGTTCATGAAAGAGCTAGAAATAGCGATGCTTAATAACAAAGCCGATATTGCTGTACACTCTCTTAAAGATGTGCCTTATCAATTGCCTCAAGGTTTTTGTTTAGCAAGCTTTATGCCTAGGGAAGACCCTAGAGATGCCTTTGTGTCAAATAAATATATTAGCATAGATGATTTGCCAAGAGGTGCGATCGTTGGTACATCAAGTTTACGTCGTAAAGCTCAACTTTTGCATTATAGGGATGATCTTGAGATTAGAGATTTAAGAGGAAATGTTCAAACAAGATTATCAAAGCTTGACAATGGCGACTATGATGCGATTATCCTAGCAAGTGCGGGTCTTATTCGTTTAGAGCTTAATGAGAGGATAACACAGTTCATTCCTGTAGAAATATCTTTACCAGCTGTGGGTCAGGGTATAGTAGTTATAGAAGCTTTGGATAAAAGTAGTGAAATTTTACAAAAGTTACAAAAGCTAAACTGCAGTGATAGCTTTTGTGTTTCGACTGCTGAAAGAGCATTCAATCAAGAGCTAAAAGGTGGCTGTCATGTTGCAATTGGTGCATATGCAGAGTTACAGGATAATCAGATAACTCTTACAGCAATGGTTGCAAGTAGTGATGGTACAAACATCTTAAAAAGAAAACTTACAGGAGATGATCCTATGAGGCTCGGTAAATTACTAGCTCAAGAAATGATCGAGCTAGGAGCATATAAAATATTGGAGAAATAAATGGGACTTTTATTAATATTAGTTGGTATTGGTGGCGGGCTTGGTGCTATGTCAAGATTTGCCTTGACTCAGGCAACAGCAAGTATTTCTAAGCAAATTCCTATAGGAATACTATTATGTAATATTATCGGTTCATTGATCATAGGTATGATGGCAGCCTTTTTGATACAAACTAAGCTCTTTAATGAAGATATTTCGACATACGTTCGATCTCTTTTTGTTACTGGTTTTCTTGGAGGATTTACTACTTTTTCTAGCTTTAGTTTAGATATCCTCAATTTGTTACAGCGTGGCGAAGCATTATTGGCTATCAGTTATATACTAGTAAGTGTGATTGTATCCTTGATAGCTGTAATTTTGGGCTTTTATTTTATTATGGGAATTTACAGATGAAAAAGAAACTGATTGTATTGATTTTAGTATCTTTGTTTATTTCTAGTTGTATACCATTTCTTGGTGGTGATATGGTAGTACAAGATGATAGATTTGAATCTGATGGGGGCAGGCATGGAATAGAAATGCAACAGGGCACTACAGTTAAACAGGTTTATCAAGCAATTAAAGAGGCTATAAAACAACATCCTGATCAATTTGAAATAAAAGGAGATGATTATAGTGATCAAAAATCTACAGTATGGATCTATTGTAATAAATATAAAGAGCCTGTTATATTTGAGGCAACTCAAAGAAATGGTAGAGTATACTTAGAAATCAGTATCGGCGAACAAGGTCAGGCTAAACAAAATATGCAAGCTATCTACTATATCCAAGATTTAGTATTGAATAATTTACAACAATCTAATAATTAAAAATTATCATTTAATAATATCTACTTCTTAAAATCTTTTTTATAGAAAGGATTTAATCATACTCCATATATCAGAAAAACTTATATGCGAAATAAAAAATATCAATTTGAAGTAAGCTGAAGTTTAGTTTTTAATATGTCAAAATTTATGGCTATCTCAGGGCTTTTGCCAAGTTGATAAATATGGAGTGATAAGTTATGAAATTTATAAAAAGACTATTTGTATTAGTATTGATAGTAACTATCAGATCTTATGTAACTATAAATAATAACTCAAATGCTAAAAATGGAGTCTTAGTAGGTAGTATCGTAGGAGCTATTTTAGGACTAATCTGGAGTGTTATAACGTTAAGTATACTGTATATCCCATTATAGTAGTCGACATTTATGACGTAGTGGTAGCTAGTCAAGATATAGAGCTAAATTAGAGTTGTTATTGATCGTAATAAATAAGGAGCATCATGAAGAAGTATTCGGTAATAGTTTTGTCAATATTGTTAATAGGATGTTCGAGTAATCCAAAAATTACAGAAGTAGGGTCTGGAGTAATCGTTTCTGAGAAGCAACTATTGACTAAAGAGCAAATAAAAAAACAAGACACTAAGGATGATGTTCTTACAGGTACAGGTGTTGGTGCTGGGTCTGGCGCCGTTGTTGGAGCTGGCGTTGGAGCTTTTGGTGGAGCTATGTTAGGGGGAATGCTTGGTATAATTGGTCGAGGTCTGTGTACAATTTTTACTCTTGGTCTTGGTGCAGTACCATGCTTTGCAGGAACAATTGGTGGAGGTATTGCTGTGGGAGCAGCGGTAGGAGCTGGATCCGGAGCAGTAATAGGTGCGGGAACAGGAGGTTTGATAGGTGCGAGTGGTAGCTATATTTATGCATCTACTAAAGATGTAGATAAAATAAAAGGTAAATATCAGTTTGAAGTTTTAGAGGATGGTAAATCTTCACCAATAACATTTGAGCAGTTTACAGATGTTGAATATGCTTTAGGGGAAAAAGTAGATATTTATCAAAGTGAATACAAAGATGTAAAGACATACTTTATCAAACAGTTAGATAAAGATAACAAAAAGATGCAAAGGCAAAAAAAAGGTTGATTATTTTTCTACTTTAAAAACTGTGCCACAGTATGGGCAAGTATTAATTTTCTTATCTTTAAGATCTATATACACTCTTGGGTGTAAGTTCCAATTTTCATGATATTTAGTAGGGCAAGATACTCTTTCACCAGGATTTACTTTTATAACTTTTTGTTCTTTTTTCATTTTGGCAATTTAACAATGATTATAGTTACCTTGATTTTAGCAAAATATTATCAAATTTATAATACAAAAACAAAGCTAAATAGCATATACTAAAGGCGTTGTTGAAAAAACCAAAGGGTTTTGACATATGAAAAGGTTATACAATTCTAATATGTCAGCAAAGGTTTCTCGCACTAAGTGGGATATTTTAGCTTTATCAATTATACTTTTAATATTAAGTATATTTGTATGGTCCACCTCAGGCTTGGGTGGGAGTATAGATTATACAAATCAAGCAAGTGTTCAACAGTACTCAGAAGTTTCTTTGAATCTTTGGCTTTTGCCGTATTATACAGCAGAAACAGTAATGCGAATGTTTATTGGTTTGGGTATTTCTCTACTAATTACATTTATATTCGGAGCGTTAGCGGCCAAAAGTAAAAGAGCGGAAAGTATAATTATTCCAGCAGTTGATATTTTACAGTCTATTCCTATTCTAGGGTTCTTCGCTATTACTGTTACTGGTTTTTTGGTTTTATTCCCAAGCTCCTTATGGGGGGCTCAATCAGCAGTGATATTTGGAATTATAACGGCTCAAGCATGGAATATGATATTAAGTTTTTATCAGTCTTTAAAAACTGTACCTAAAGAACTGGTTGAAGCGGCAGATATGTATCAGCTTTCAGCATGGCAAAGATTCTGGAAAGTAGAGGTACCATTTTCTATGCCAGGACTTGTTTGGAACACTATGATGTCAATGTCTGCTTGTTGGTTTATGATAGTTGCATCAGAGACAATCTTTGTTAACTTTAGTGCTTCGCAGTCGATACCAATTAACTTACCTGGTATAGGATCATTTATAGATGCAGCAAATAATGCCCAAGATTTTGGTGCAGTTGGTGCAGCAATAGTGATGATGTTAGTTACTATCATATTGTATGATCAATTATTGTTCAGACCACTGGTTGTATGGTCAGAAAAATTTGTGCTAGGTGAAAACCAGTCAGAAGTTTATAGTAAGTCTTGGTTTTTGAAGATATTGCAAAAATCAGCAATAACTAAACTCTTCTCTAGTGTGTTTGGAGGTATAAGCTCAGCTTTAGTTAATATAATATTTTTTAAGAAAAATTTAAATAAAGTTTATAATCAACCAAGACATAAAAAACAGGAGAAACAAGAAATACTATTGCAGAAAATATTATGGACAGTATTTACTTTGATGATAGTTGTTGGATTGTTTTACTTTGCTTACCAAGCAGTATATGGAGGTAGCTCAAATATTGGTCTATCAGAAACTTTTAAAGTTTTTGGATATGGCTTATTAACAGGCTTTAGAGTAGTTGTGCTTATTCTTGTCACTTCGATAATTTGGGTGCCAATAGGTGTTTGGGTTGGTATGCGACCTAGAATTGCTCAAAAAGTACAACCTTATGCGCAGATGGCTGCAGCGTTCCCAGTTAACGTTTTGTATGGTATCTTTGGAACATTAGTGATAATTTTAGGCCTTAATTTTAATATTTGGTGTATTTTGCTGATGGCTCTTGGAACGCAGTGGTATATCTTGTTTAATGTTATTGCAGGTGCTTCAGCAATTCCAGATGAATTGAAACTGGCGGCTAAGAATATGCAGCTAAAAGGTTTTATGAAATGGCGTAAATATTTGTTTCCAGCAGTTATGCCATATTATGTCACAGGAGCAATCACTGCTGCCGGTGGTGCATGGAATGCTAGTATTGTGTGTGAATACATCAATTGGGGAACTGGAGATCAGTCAATAATTCAAGCATCAGGTCTTGGAGATTATATTACATATTATACAAACCTGCAGGGTGATCATACGGCAAATGTACTGCTAGGTGTGATAGTAATGTGTGTATTGGTTGTAGCATCTAATAAACTGTTCTGGCGCAGATTATATAACTATGCAGAAAATCGCTTTAGTATGAATATGTAAGCATAGGAGATTTTTAGAAAATGAGTTCAAAAAAAATTTTTACAGTAGAAAAAGTTAATAAGCAATTTAACATCAAAGGTGGTCATACACTTAAAGTACTAGATAATATTGACTTTACTTTACACGAAGGTGAGATCGTTGCATTACTTGGTAAATCTGGCTCTGGTAAGTCAACTTTACTTAGAATTATCGCAGGTCTGTTAAGCCCAAGTTCAGGTGAAGTAATGTATAGAGGTAAAAAAGTTTCTGCCCCTGTTCCAGATATTTCAATGGTTTTTCAAAGCTTTGCTCTTATGCCTTGGCTTACAGTTCTACAAAATGTTGAATTAGGTCTTGAAGCACGTAACATTCCAGCTAAAGAGCGTAAAAAAAGAGCGTTGAAAGCGATCGATATGGTAGGTCTTGACGGTTTTGAAAATGCTTATCCAAAAGAACTTTCTGGCGGTATGAAGCAGCGTGTTGGCTTCGCCAGAGCTCTTGTACTAGAGCCAGATGTTTTGTTAATGGATGAACCTTTTTCTGCTCTTGATATTCTTACTGCGGAGAACCTTAGAGAAGATTTACTTGACCTTTGGGAAAATAATGAGGCAATGAAAGGTATTTTGTATGTTACTCATAGTATTGAAGAAGCTGTTTTGACGGCAGATAGAATTATTATATTTGGGAGTAACCCAGGGTTTATACGTGGTGAGCTGAAGATAGATATTCCTCATCCAAGAAGCTCTCAAGATCCTAGCGTAGCTGATCTAGTAGATCAGGTTTATCGTATGATGACTACTGCCCAAACTAAAGAACTATCTGAGCGTATGAATAAGAAGACTGCTATAACTATTGGTTATCGTTTGCCAGATGTGGATATTTCAGAGATGAATGGTCTTTTAGATGAGATGGCGGAGATCAAAGATGTTGAAGCCGTAGATTTACCACAATTGGCGGATGATCTTCACTTAGATATTGATGATTTATTCCCGATTATTGAGATTCTATCAATTTTAAGATTTGCAGAAGTATCTGATGGTGATATCAAAATGACTGCAATGGGGCGTAAGTTCATTGATTCAAATATAGATGATAGAAAATTTATTTTTGGAAGATTATTCTTAAAGTATATTCCATTGGCTCGTCATGTTGTTAAAGTTTTAAGTGAGAGAGAAAGTCAATCAGCGCCTAAGAGTAGATTCTTGGCGGAGCTTGATGATTATTATCCAATGGAAGTAGCAGAACGTGTCTTTGATACATTTATTGACTGGGCTCGTTATGCTAAGCTGGTTTATTATGATGCTAATACTGGGGTCATCTCATTAGATGATAATGCTGCTGAATATATCAAAAAAATGTAAATGTAACTTCTTTTTCCAATCAATAATTGCTAGATTGTATTCTCAATGTTTATAGAGATACCAAAATGTACTTCATTAGGTGTCAAGTAATTTAAACATTTCTTAGGTCTATTATTCAAGTCTATCTGTAACTTTCTAATGTATTGATGAGATATATTGTTAAAGTTAGTACCTTTAGGTATAAATTGTCTGATATACCTATTCATGTTTTCATTAATACCTCTTTGCCAAGGACTGTATGGATCAGCAAAGAATACTTTGATGCCAGTCTTGCTAGTTTGCTTCTTATGTTTAGCAAACTCTTTACCATTATCAAATGTAGCTGTTAATATTTTATGACCATTAGATACTTTGTACAATATTCTATTGATTGAATTAGCTGTTCTATCTATAGACTTGGCTAAAATAGTAAATCTGCTAGCTCTATCGACCATTGTTACAATAGCACCTTTATGGTCTTTACCAACAATAGTGTCACCTTCAAAGTGATAAAGATTTTTTCTATTAGCACTGCTAGGTCTTTCAGAAATACTCGCTCTATCCTTTATCTTAACTTGTTTAGAGTCACCTTCTTTTTTGTATTTATATTGTCTAGCTTTGAAAAATAATAAGTGTCTAAGCTTTAACTTGCTTATTAAGTTGTAAATTGCTTTGTGAGTTATATTAACAATGCCTCATGTTTTAATCTAC
>NZ_WBSX01000086.1 GCF_009823375.1 Francisella noatunensis subsp. noatunensis
TAGCTTTTTAACTTTACAGGATAGCTTATGATTATTTGAAGTTCTGCGGCTTTGATATAGCTTCTGTGCTATCTCAGCATTATAGTCACTATTTATACTAGTGCGATTAAGTTCCTTTTTTATAGCTCTTTCACTATAGCCAATTTTATTGGCTATTTGAGATGTTTGGTATCCTAATTTAAGTAATTCTTCTATACAATATCTATTTGAAAGAGTTAAGTGCTTTGGCATTTTTTAGTTCCTTATCGTTTATTTTAGTTTCGTCAAAACCTAATAAACTATATTTGGAACTCTCTTTCAACTATTTAAAACTTTCAGAATACAATCTAGCTTTCAAAAAGTATCTTTATTAGCTAATATTCTAAAGTCAAATATAATATAAACTCTATTTTTGAGAGGAGCTCAAATATGAATAATAATTTCTATGCTAATATTGAGAACAAAATACAAGAAATAAAAGAAGCTGGTACATACAAAAGCGAAAGAATAATAGCAACCCCACAAGAACCTGTCATTAATCTAGAAAATGGTGAAACACTAATTAACTTCTGTGCAAACAACTATCTTGGCTTTGCAAATAATTCAGAAATAGTTTCTTATGCAAAAAACCATATTGAAGAATGTGGTTATGGTATGGCATCAGTTAGGTTTATCTGTGGTACAAACTCTGTGCATAAGCAACTAGAAAAAGAACTAAGTGAGTTCTTTGAGTTTGAAGATACAATCCTATATCCATCATGTTTTGATGCCAATGCAGGGCTTTTTGAGACACTTCTTACAAAAGAAGATGCTATTATAAGTGATTCTCTTAATCATGCTAGTATTATTGATGGTATTAGATTGTGCAAGGCGATGCGTTTTAGATATAACAACAATGATATGCAAGACCTTGAAGCAAAACTTATAGAAGCTAATCAAGCTGGAGCAAGATTTAAAATGATTGCTACAGATGGCGTCTTCTCAATGGATGGTATTATTGCTGATCTAAAATCAATCTGTGACTTAGCTGATAAATATAATGCTATTGTTATGGTTGATGATTCTCACGCTTCAGGGTTTGTAGGTAAAAATGGTAAAGGTTCAATTGAGCATTGTGATGTTATGGGTAGAGTTGATATCCTAACTGGTACTCTAGGCAAAGGATTAGGTGGCGCTTCAGGTGGATACATTTGCGCTAAAAAAGAAGTAGTAGATTTACTTAAAAACCTTTCTAGACCATATCTTTTCTCAAATGCTTTAGCACCTATAATAGCTAAAACATCCATTAAAGCTTTAGAGATAACTAAAAATTCAAATGAATTAAGAGAGCAATTACAGGCAAATCAACAGAGATTTAGATCAAAAATGACTGCTGCAGGTTTTGATTTAATACCAGGAAAACACCCTATTATTCCTGTCATGATATACGATGAGAAAAAAGCAGCTGAATTTGCTGATAAGCTACTAGATTATGGTATATATGTAATCGCTTTTTCATATCCAGTGGTACCTAAGGGTAAAGCTAGAATTAGAACACAAATGTCTGCTGCTCATACTTTTGAGCAAATTGACAAAGCTGTTGATGGCTTTACAAAAGCTGCTAAAGAATTAGGTATTATATAGTTAATAGGAATCAAACTATGAAAGCACTTGCTAAATTAAAAAAAGAACCTGGTATTTGGATGATTGATGATGCTCCTATGACAGAATATGGCTACAATGATGTTTTGATTAAAATTAAAAAAACAGCAATTTGTGGCACTGATTTACATATTTATAATTGGGATAAGTGGTCTCAAGCTACCATATCTGTACCAATGATTACCGGACATGAGTTTGCTGGTGAAGTTGTAGCTAAGGGAAATGGTGTCACAAGTGTAGATGTTGGCGATAGAGTATCAGGTGAAGGTCATCTTGTATGCGGACAATGTCGTAATTGTAGAGCAGGTAAACGCCATCTTTGTAGAAAAACCATAGGCATAGGTGTAAATGTACAGGGAGCTTTTGCTGAATATTTAGTAATGCCAGCTGTCAATGTTTTTAAGATCCCTGATTCTATCAGTGATGATATAGCTAGTACATTCGATCCTATGGGTAATGCTATTCATACAGCACTTTCATTTAACCTAACTGGTGAGGATGTGCTTATAACTGGAGCTGGTCCTATTGGACTTATGGCAGTCAAGATAGCAAGATTCTGCGGTGCTCGTAGAATAGTTATCACAGATATTAATGAATATCGTCTACAGATGGCTAGAGACTTCGGAGCTACTGTTGCAGTAAATGTATCAGAGTTTCAAAATAATCAACAACAATTGACAGCACAAATGCGCAATGCTATGTCAGAAATTGGCATGACAGAAGGGTTTGATGTAGGTCTAGAAATGTCTGGGATTAACTCAGCAATATCTATGATGCTTGATGTTATGAATCATGGTGGCAAGCTGTCACTTTTGGGCATATCAGCTGGCGATATCTCTGTTGACTGGGGAGCTATCTTGTTCAAAAGTCTTACTCTTAAAGGTATTTACGGCAGAGAGATGTTTGAGACATGGTATCTAATGACTAGTATGCTTCAAGCAGGTATGGATATGGAACCAATCATCACACACAGACTTCATATCGATGATTATCAAAAAGGATTTGAAATAATGAAAAGTGGTCAATGTGGTAAAGTGATATTGGATTGGAGTAGGTAAGTGGAAAATTCAAATCACACAAAGACAACTAAAGTTGATATACAATGGATTTTTACACTGTTTGGTACTGCTATTGGGGCTGGGCTATTATATCTTCCTGTTCAAGCTGGGCATAGTGGATTATGGGCTTTAGTAACAGTTCTTATTTTTGCGCTACCATTGACATATTATTCACATAAGAATATGGCGAATATAGTTTTATATATAGATAATGGTGACATCACAGATGTTTTCACACATAATCTTGGTAAGTTATTTGGGCTAATTTGTGTAGTACTCTATTTTTTTGCTATATTTTTAAATATGCCGATGTACTCAATTGGTTTAAATAATGAACTAAGTAACTTCTTATTAAACTATCATATTGTTAACACAAATCTTTCGACTAATATATGGTTTAGTTTTAGTATTCTTGCTGGACTATTAGTTATTGTTTCTTTAGGGATCAATTTAATCCTTAAATTTATGCAACTAATAGTAATATTTCTAATAATATTAGTAATTACACTGTCACTATATATAATTCCATATTGGAACTTTGAGTTTATAACTGATAGTCATTTTGACACTATTGGTTATATTACTGGTGTATTAATGGTCTTGCCAATTTTAATATTATCGATGAATCATTCACCTGTTATTTCTAGTCTAGTAATATTCTATCGTGATTATGTAAAAGTAGAACGCTCGCAAGAGAAGTACAAAGTATATAAAATACTTCAGATTAATGCATTGATTCTTTTTATATTTGTACTATTATTCGTAACATCTTGCTTACTCAGCACCACAGTACATGACCTTGATAGAGCGAATATAAATAACCTCTCAATAGTAACTCTGATACAAGAACAACATCCAGGGACATTACTAAACATTCTAGCTCCTATGATAGTTTTTACAGCTATTATAAGCTCATTTATCGGTTGCCATATTGGCTCTAAAGAAGCATTAAAATATTTATTCAAATACTTTTTTAGAAATATCTATAAGATCAATATTACAGATATAGTCATAAATAGAATTTGTGTCAGTCTAATATTTATAATCTTATGGATATGTACAATCTGCAACTTCAAAATACTTAACATTATAGGAATATTAGTCGCTCCTACCGTAGCTTTCTTGTTGTATGTATTACCCGTGATAATAATCTACAAAAACATACAATACAAAAACTACAGACGTGTAGTACTTGATTGTATTTTATTTATAATGGGATTAGTAATAATATTTGGGTATGTGATAGGTTTACTACTAAAATAGATACTAGCTAATCTGCCAGTTAGCAAACTCTAAATCATCTTGCGTTGTGATCTTAATATTCTTCCTAGAACCTTCAACGACTATTGGGTTTATACCATACAGCTCCAAAGCCGATGCTTCGTCTGTTATTTTATCTATGAGATTATTTGTATAACAAAAATCAAATGCTGTTTCTAACTGCCCAAGTCTTGATAGTTGTGGAGTCTGTGCAAGCCAAATATCTTGTCGATCAATAGTCTTTACAATCATCTTTATCGCTACTTTTTTAACCGTTTCAAATGCTCTAATAGCCAAGATACCAGCTTGAGTATGAGATTTTTGAGTTTGATTATAAAGAGCTATAACATCTTCTATATTCACACAAGGTCTAGCTGCATCATGTACAAATATCCAATCATCACTTTTACGATCATTGATAATTTTAAGCGCATTATAAACACTATGAAACCTTGTGGCTCCACCTATACAGGATTGTACCTTTGGATGATTAAAATACTCAGAATTACTCCAAAGATTATCATTATCACTAACAGCTACAATTACTTTATCAAAAAAGGAATCTTTGACAAACTTTTCTAAAGTATTATCAAGTATAGTCTTACTATTAATGAGTTTGTAATATTGCTTAGGAATATCTAATCCCATTCTTGAGCCTATCCCAGCAGCTGGAATTATTACATATTTATTTGACACTATAAAAAACATCTCCCTGCTTTATGAAGCCCATATTTTCACGAGCCAAACTCTCAAGCACTTCGCTATTTTTACGCAGTGAAACTACTTCGGAATACAGCTGCGCATTAGTCTGAGATTTATGCTTAATTTCTTTTGTTTGAGTAGCAATTGATTTTTTTAGCACATAATACTTTAACAAACCTGTGTTACTAAACCAAAGCTGATATTGTAACAAGATAATTAGTAATAAAACTGCTGAAATAAAAATATAAAAAAAAGAATTAGATTTAATATCCATGAAACTATTATTCTTCTACTTGCACTACAACTTTTTCAGTTTCACTTTCTTCAACAATAATCTCTTGGACTTCATTATCTGCTTCTTCTGAGCTAAATACAAATGCTTTGATACCAGGGTAAATAGCATTTTCACCAAGCTCTTCTTCTATTCTGATTAACTGGTTGTATTTTACTATACGTTCAGCTCTTGATAATGAACCTGTTTTGATTTGTCCTGAGCATGTTGCTACTGCTAAATCAGCAATGATAGTATCAGAGGTTTCGCCTGAACGATGTGATACTACACATGTATAGCCTGCTTGACCAGCCATAGCCATTGCTTCAAAAGTCTCTGTTAGAGTACCGATCTGATTAAGCTTGATCAAAATTGAATTAGCGACGCCTTTTTCGATACCTTCAGCAAGGATTTTTGGATTAGTTACGAATAAATCATCCCCAACTAACTGGACTTTCTTGCCTAGTCTTTCAGTCATTAACTTCCATCCATTCCAATCTTGCTCAGCCATACCATCTTCGATTGATACAATTGGATATTTTTCAACCCACTTAGCAAAGTACTCTACCATCTCTTCAGAAGTTAGTGACTTGCCTTCAGATGCTAATTCATATTTGCCATCTTTATAGTATTCACTACTAGCAGGATCTAATGCTATAAACACATGCTTACCAGGCTCATATCCAGCTTCTTTAACTGCTTTAAGAATTGCTTCAATAGCAGACTCATTTGATGGAAGATCTGGAGCATAACCACCCTCATCACCAACACCAGCTACACTATAACCATCAGCAATTAGAACTTTTTTAAGTGTATGGAAAACTTCAGATCCACATCGTAGAGCTTCTGAAAAGGTATCAAACCCTGCTGGAACGATCATGAACTCCTGCATATCCACATTATTATCAGCATGTGATCCACCATTGATCACATTCATCATTGGTACAGGCATTAAATATTCTTTAACATCCATCAGATAACGGTAGAAAGGCTTTCTCAAATGAGATGCTGCCGCTCTAGCTGTTGCTAATGAAACACCTAAAATAGCATTTGCACCAAGATTACCTTTATTCTCTGAACCATCAAGTTCTATCATAGTCTTGTCAATTAATCTTTGATCAAGAGCATCCAAACCTTTAACTGCTTGAGCAATTTTAGTATTAACATTCTCAACTGCTTTATAAACACTTTTACCCAAGAAAAGAGACTTATTACCATCTCTTAACTCTAATGCTTCTCGAATACCAGTAGAAGCTCCTGAAGGAACAGCAGCACGACCAAAAGCACCACTTTCTAAAATTACATCTACTTCAACAGTAGGATTACCACGTGAATCTAATATTTGTCTAGCAAAAACTTGCTTGATTTGTGATGACATAACTATAATCTCCTTTAGATAAATTAAGTCTTGTTATGAATTTTAAAAACCTTATCAATTATAAGCTAGCGATGTATGCTTTGCAATTTAATATACTTAGATTATTTCTCCGAAACTATCTCTTGCACTTCGCAAAAATTAAGACTCTCTGGTGTTGCTATGGTGAATGAAGAAGTATCAACTGCTGATTTTCTAACAAAAATCCTATACGTTGAGTACACACATAAAATAGCGCTAAGTATCGCTGTTATAATAAAAAATCCAAATGGACCAAATACTGACATAACACTGGATATTATAACAGGACTAACAACTGATCCTATTCCATAAGCAATTGTCAAAACCCCTATAGCCCCAAGCACTTCATTTTCCTCTAAAAAGTCACTAGCGTGAGATATAGATAATGGATATATGACAAAAGCACAACCACCAAATACAAATATAACTACTCCAAATATCAAATAAGAAGTATGAAAAATAGCAATAAGCAATGATGCAATAAGTATACCGGCTCCAGCTAACAATATTACCTTTCTCCTATCGATAAGATCTGAGATTTTTCCGATAGGTACTTGCAGCAACATTCCTCCAAGAATAGTTGTCATCATTAGCACAGAAACCATATCGTGCTGAAAGTTTGCCCTGACCATAAATATTGGCAACAATGTATATATAGAACCTAATAAAGAGCCTCCTATCACACTAGCAGCCATTGCAAGAGGCACTTTTTTAATAATTCTTATTAGTGAACAAACTTCTTCAGAATGTGGTACTGGAGCTACTGTTTTTGTAAATGCCATCAAAACAATTGCAACACTACAAAGTAATGATATAAAACAGTATGCTAGTAATCCATTGCTAAAATGAACATTAATCATTAACTGTGATAATGCTTGTGTTCCATAGTAAACAAATAGGTATATCGAAAACACTAAACCACGATTTTTTCTCTCAGCAGATAAAATACACCAACTCTCTATAACAATAAATAATGCCGCAAGAGAGTATCCACAAACAAATCTAAAAAAAACCCAAATCGGTACACTCTTATTTATACCAACTATCAAAGTACTAATTGCCATAAGAGACGCAAATAGAACAAAAGCTCGAATATAGCCTACTCTAACTATCGTAAATTGTGAAAAATAAGATCCTGCTGTCATTCCCAAAAAATAGGCTGCTGATATTATACCTATCATTAAGTTAGAACGACCAAGACTATTTAGCTCTATTGATGAGTAAGTTGTGAAATAACCATTACCAAATGATAATACACACATTGCAATTATAGGAGTAAGAATAAGAAATAGAGTTTGTCTAACAGTCACTGTTCTACCCTCCGTAAGATATATAATCAATACTGCAAATTATATAGAAATGGACTAAGTAAGTTAAGCTAATTATAGGAAAGTTTTTTCGGAGCTTTTTTATACATTTTTTTTTAGCTTTAGCCAGTTTACATATCCATATATTGCATGCTAGATTGTATTCTCAATGTTTATAGAGATACCAAAATGTACTTCATTAGGTGTCAAGTAATTTAAACATTTCTTAGGTCTATTATTCAAGTCTATCTGTAACTTTCTAATGTATTGATGAGATATATTGTTAAAGTTAGTACCTTTAGGTATAA
>NZ_WBSX01000087.1 GCF_009823375.1 Francisella noatunensis subsp. noatunensis
CAATATAAATACAAAAAAGAAGGTGACTCTAAACAAGTTAAGATAAAGGATAGAGCGAGTATTTCTGAAAGACCTAGCAGTGCTAATAGAAAAAATCTTTATCACTTTGAAGGTGACACTATTGTTGGTAAAGACCATAAAAGTGCTATTGTAACAATGGTCGATAGAGCTAGCAGATTTACTATTTTAGCCAAGTCTATAGATAGAACAGCTAATTCAATCAATAGAATATTGTACAAAGTATCTAATGGTCATAAAATATTAACAGCTACATTTGATAATGGTAAAGAGTTTGCTAAACATAAGAAGCTAACTAGCAAGACTGGCATCAAAGTATTCTTTGCTGATCCATACAGTCCTTGGCAAAGAGGTACTAATGAAAACATGAATAGGTATATCAGACAATTTATACCTAAAGGTACTAACTTTAACAATATATCTCATCAATACATTAGAAAGTTACAGATAGACTTGAATAATAGACCTAAGAAATGTTTAAATTACTTGACACCTAATGAAGTACATTTTGGTATCTCTATAAACATTGAGAATACAATCTAGCTTTTAATAATTATTTAACGTCACTTATACTACTTGGAAATATCTTTGCAAAATGTAATGCAAAATTCCCATTAGAGCATGAGTATAAATATATATCTCAACAGGATTAACAAGTGTTTTATGGATAGATTTTAAACTATCAATATATGCTGACTGATAATTCCAAGCCGTAAACCAAAAAAATCCTGTAACCCAAGCCAGAGTCAAAGCTAATAAACCTAAACCTTGGACTATGGCAGCAATGCTACACTACGAGCATTAGGTAATTTAAATTTTCTCAACTCTAATATATCTTCTCTTAGCACTGAGAAATCACCATACAAATATGGAAAATAGTATCTTAAACCTCTTTTGTCTAATGACATAATAAGCAATAGTACACTTAAAACTGCTAACCCTAATCCACTAAGCATATGAATATATGCCCATGCATTAAGTCCATATTTAGTATGCACAAAATTACTATTTATAATCTGAAATAAAACAGTAATACCTACTACAATATGTAAAATACAATAATTTTTGTCTTGTGATTGTCCTAAATATTCCCAAAACGACTTTATAAAATAATATGTTTTCTTGCAAAGATTCATATTTTACTCATTATCTCCCATAGCATTTTCAACTAGATTATTCTCAAGCTCTTTTTTAGGTTTTATATTTGATATTACTTTTAGCTTTTCAACTTGACCAATTAAATTTCCACGGCCTGTTTTTAGCTTACTAAAAGCATTTTCGTAAGACTTATTAGCATCAGCAATAGATTTGCCAACTTTTTCTAGATCTTCTACAAAACCGACAAACTTTTTATATAACTCTTCTGCCCTACTATAGATATCTGTAATACTCTGAGCTTGCTTTTCATAGCGCCAAGTATTCTCAACTGCTCGTAATGCTACTAGTAAAGTTGTAGGACTAACTAAGATGATCTTTTGCTTAAATGCTTCATCATAAAGATTAGTATCATTATCCAAAGCCACTAATAAAGCGCCTTCCACAGGTATAAACATAAATATAAAATCTAACGAATTTATACCTTTTAAGTTTTCATAGCTTTTATTTGCAAGACCTTTTATATGCTCACGAATAGATCTTATATGAGCTTTTAGATGAGCTTGTTTTTGCTCTTCATCTGCAGCCATATAGTCATTGTATGCAAATAATGAAGTTTTAGCATCTATAATTATATCTCTACTATCAGGTAACTTAACAACCACATCAGGACGATATGCTTTACCCTCATCATCAGTAGTATGCTTTTCACAGAAGTACTCAAAACCTTCACGAAGACCAGATTTCTCAAGGACATTCTCAAGCACCATCTCACCCCAGATACCTTGTTGTTTTGTACTACCTCTAAGAGCATTTGTGAGATTATGAGCCTCAGCAGTCATCTTTTGATTTAACTCTTTGAGAGTTTTTAGCTCATTCTGCAAAGCTCCTCTAGCAATAGACTCTTTATCATAAACATCTTCTACTTTTTGCTTAAAATCTTTTAACTGTTCACGTACAGGATTTAAAACACTATTTAAGCTTTCTTGATTACGCTCATTAAGTTTTTTTGAATTATCTTCAAAGATCTTACTAGCTAAATTCTCAAATTCTGTTTTTAATTTGGCCTCACTATTTTGTAACAACTCTAGCTTATCTTGCATAGCAGTATTTTGTTCTTTAAGCTGAGTTTCAAGCATTGATACTTGAGACCTATAGTTTTTTATTTCTTCGATATAGCTATAAGACTTTTCTCTCTCTTCTTTAAGCTCCTGCTTAAGCTCATCTATACGTAGAGTATTATCTTGTTTTAACGCTAAATTCTTTTGCTTCTCTTGATCTAAAAGTGTATCAAAAGTTAATTCTTTACTACGCAAAGATAATAATTCTTGCTGTACTGAGTTTTTATAATCTTCAAATTGAGTCCGAATATGCTTTGTTTCTATAGATCTTTTATTAAGTATAAAAAACGGCACTATACCACAAATGACTAATAGCACTATCAACGCTATAGCTAATATCATTTTAAATTCCTTAGATTATTTATTTTTTGATCTTATAGACCCTTGAAGAGCCTTGCGAATTGCTTCTGCAGCTGTTTTTGATTCTCCAATAGTACCACGAATCATTTTTTCTGCATCTTTTTGTTTATAGCCAAGAGCTAAAAGCGCATCTACTGACTCACTAAAGATTGAATTTGAAATAGCCGCTGGTGTTTGAGCTTGTTGAGAATTATTAGTATTTACAGATACTGAAGCATCAGATGACTGACTATAAATCTCATTTGCCATTTTTAATAATTTATCATAAATCTCAACAACTAAACGCTCAGCTGTTTTTTTGCCAATACCCGGTACAGTAGCTAACAACCCATAATCTTTATTCTCGATACAATGCAAAAGTGTTGTCGAATCCATACCTGATAATATTGCAATAGCTGTCCTAGCACCTATTCCACTTACTTTTATTAATTCTTGAAAGACTTTTTTATCAACCTTTGTTTTAAAACCATATAACTGTTGAGCATCTTCACGAACTACAAAATGCGTATAAAGACTAATTTGACTATTAATTTCACCTAATGAGTAAAACGTAGTCATTGGAACAAAAACTTCATATCCTAAGCCATTTACATCTATAAGCAAAGCTGTAGGATCTTTTTCAATCAAAGTACCTTTAATAAAACTAATCATCATCTATACCTTAGCACTTTTGAATTGTAGTTAGTTTCAAGCTAACCATGAGCGCCACTAAAAATGCAACTGGAAGAATTATAAGCGCAGCAGAAATATTTAAGTCGAAACTATTCACTAAAATCCCAACGATAAGAGGAACAACAAACCCAGAAAGCATAACAACTGTATTATTTATACCAAAAAATATAGACTTTGGTTTTTCCGCTCTATAGTTAGCAATTACTGTAAATGATAATGTTTGACCAGCAGCAGCACAACCTATCAAAAATAATATTATCATACTCATTGTATGGCTCAAATCCATGAACAATAACACACAAACACAAACAAAGCCTAATAAAGACACTACAAACAACATATTAACTTTATTCTTAAATTTGTCATATAAAAATCCAAAAAATGGACTACCAATACCTAAGCCTAACCATAGAAAAGCTACAGAGTATGATGCTTGTGTTGCCGTAAAGCCCTTAGTCTCTAACAAACTCACACCCCATATAGCCCCTAAAGTAGGTATAGAACAATAGATAAAGAAAGCATAAAAATATATCATAATTAAATTCTTATTTAAAAGGTTGCCTTTAATTTCACTATTTACTTCTTGCTTACTCAAAGTCTCTGCAGCTTTAGCACCATCTTTAACAAATATTAATATTAAAGCCGCTAAAAAGATTCCTACAATGGCAGATATTAATATTACTAATCTCCAGCTATCTAAATAGCTAACAAAAAATAATAATGGTCCTCCAGCTAAGATTGGACCAAGAGTTCCTAATATCTGTGTTGATCCAGATAAAATGCCCATATACCTTACAGGGAACCACTGAGTTGAGATTATTAGCAATCCCAAGAAACCAAACGTAGCACCAATTCCCATCAAACATCTAGCAAAAATCGCGACATATATACTTGACGTTAAAGAAAATAATAAAGCTCCCAAAGCACAAGCAATAGTTGCAAAAAATAGTGATTTTTTTATACCGTATTTATCAAATATAAAGCCTACTGGGACTTGCAACGCTGAATAACAAAGATAAAAAGCACCCCCAAATAATGAGAAGCTAAACGCAGTTGCCTGAAAGCTATCGACAATCTCTTGATGTAATGAATTTGGTAATACTCTTAAGAAAAATTCATAAAAGAAAAATGTTGCACCAATAAGCCAAACTGTACAAGCTTGAAGATATCTAGTTCCCATAATTTGATAAGCGTAATTTTTATGTTAAAACTATTATAGATTTGCATTTAGCTTTAGACAAACAGTTTTACTAGATTTATCTAATTCTTTTTTGAGATACTCGACTTACTCCGGCAATTCTAGCTAAAGACTTACTACTATGATAATGACATATCGCTATAGCTAAAGCATCTGCAGCATCTTCAGGCGGCTTTTTGCTTAAGCCTAGTATTGATTGTACCATATGTTGAACTTGAGACTTAGCAGCACCACCGGTTCCTACTACAGCTAGCTTGATTTGTTTAGCTGAGTATTCTGATACTTCAAGGTTATTAATAGCAAGTGTACACATCGCTACTCCTCGAGCTTGTCCAAGCTTAAGTGCCGCGCCAGGATTCTGGAACATAAAGATCTGCTCTATAGCTGATTCAGTAGGAGCATAAGTACTTACAACTTCTGTAATGCCATCAGCAATTTGTTTAAGTCTTCTAGCGGTACCCGTTTCTGTAATCCTGATACAACCACTTGCTACATAGTATAACTTATTATCATGAATCTTTATGATCCCAAAACCTGTTATTCTAGAACCTGGATCTATTCCTAAGATTACCATTTATAGACTTTCTAACCTTAAATAAACTTATAAAAATTTTATTACAGATAATTCCCAATAGATAGAAGCTTTTTAGATATTACAAATAACATTTGTAACAACAAGTCTCAACTTGTCATTACATAAAAAATATGAAAAAACTATCCTAACTGCTCCATTAACTCTTGAGTGAAGTTAACATTAGAATATACATTCTGTACATCATCAAGATCTTCTAATCTATCAATCAAATTCATAACCTTCTCAGCAATTTCGATATCAAGCTCGGCTTTTGTTTCTGCATCAAAAGTTACTTCAGCATTATCAGAGTTAAATCCTTTTGCGATCAATGCCTCTTGCACATCAGAAAAATCATGAGGTGTTGTGAAGACATCTATACTACCATCTTCATGAGTAATAACATCTTCTGCGCCAGCTTCAAGAGCTACTTCCATAAGAGCATCCTCATCAACACCTGGAGCAAATGAAATAATACCTTTTTTAGTAAACATATAAGCAACCGAACCATCAGTACCTAAGTTACCACCACTTTTTGTAAAGGCATGACGAACTTCTCCTACAGTACGATTACGATTATCAGTCATACAATCTACTATTATAGCAACTCCGCCCGGTCCATAACCTTCATAGCGCACCTCTTCAACATTAGCACTATCATCACCACCTGCACCTTTAAGGATAGCTCTCTCAACAGTATCTTTACTCATGTTATTAGCAAAAGCCGTTGCTATGGCTGCTCTCAAGCGTGGGTTTGCATCCTTATCTCCACCCCCTAACCTTGCAGCAATAGTTATTTCTCTAATAAGCTTTGTGAAGATTTTTCCTCTTTTAGCATCTTCTTTTGCTTTTTTATGCTTAATATTGGCCCATTTACTATGACCTGCCATTTTTACACCTACTTTATTTATATATAACTAACTACTTTTTCTACTAATTTATCAATACCCTGAGATACTTCTAAAATATTTTTAGCACACATATATGCTGGAGTTGACACAACTTTTACAGATTCATCAACGCATATATCTGTCGCATCCATAAGAATAGCTTTTGCACCCTTTTTCTCTAGGATAGCAGATGTATTCTCATCTGTACCGATAGTTGCTTTTGTACCCTCTGGATATACTAAGAGAATCATCAATGGTGCAATACATATATATCCAGCAGGTTTACCTGCCAAATAAAAAGCTCGCGCAAAAGTCAACACATCTTGATTCATTTGATAACTTTCGTCACCAACAAATGCAAAGTCCATAATGTTTTTGGCTGCACCAAAACCGCCCGGAAAAATGATTGCATCATACTCATCACTATCTGCATCTGCTATATCGATAACATTACCTCTAGTGATACGTGCAGATTCTTCTAAAATATTTCGAGGAGATGCTTTGCTATCAACACTTTGATGAAGATGATTGATAACATGTTTTTGATTTTTATTAAGCGCAACTCCTTGCCATTCTACACCTTGTTTTTCTAATGCTAGTATTGTTAAAACAGTCTCTTGTATCTCTGAGCCATCTAGATAACCACATCCAGATAATACTACAGCTATTTTTGCCATTTTAAATTCACCTTTATGTTTTATTATTTTATAAGTCTAGATTATTTCTTTTAAAAACTCTATCTGCTCTATAGCTTGATCTAACCATAGGACCTGATGCTACTTCTAAAAATCCTTTTTCAAGTCCAACTCTACGATATTCTTCAAATTGCTGTGGCGTAACAAATCTTTCTACACTCAAATGATGTTTAGTAGGCTGCATATATTGACCAAGAGTTATTATATCTACGCCCACACTACGCGCATCATCCATAGTCTTATATATTTCTTGATCAGTCTCGCCAAGACCTACCATAATACTAGTTTTAGTCAGGAGATTAGGAGATTTTTGTTTAACATATCTCAAAAACTCCAAAGTCTGCCAGTATCCAGCTCTTGGATCTCGCACAGGATGAGTCAAACGCTCTACAGTCTCTATATTCTGAGCTATTACATCAACTTTTGTATTAATAATTTTATCAACATTTTCTTTAACCCCAGCAAAATCAGGAGTCAATGCCTCAACCTTTATGTTCCCATCAAGATTTTTTATAGCAGTAATTGTAGCTGCATAATGTCCTGCTCCACCATCTTCTAAATCATCACGATCTACAGATGTTAATACGACATATTCAAGATTCATAAGTTTAACACTTTCGGCTGTATTTTGAGGCTCTTCTTTATTTAGCCATCCTTTTGGATTACCTGTATCTACTGAACAAAACTTGCAAGCTCTAGTACACACAGCACCCATCAACATAATTGTAGCTGTTCCATGAGACCAACACTCATTGATATTTGGACACTTTGCTTCTTCACAAACCGTCGATAATCTATGTTTTTTAGTTATTGACTTAACTTTTAAATACTCTTTTGAATCTTGTTTTTTTACTTTTAACCATTCTGGTTTGCGTATATGTACAGAGTTTTCTTTTTTGTTTCTAATACCATCTTTAACGGCATGAAAACCATGGTCTGTAGTGTACTTTGTACCACTCTCAATTTTTACTTTTATATTAGATATCTCTTTCATACAATTATCGGAGCATTCGCTTGATCTATAATTTTCACTACATTATAAAAGATAAACTCCTATTTATAAATATTTACTTTCAGATTATCTATTTTATAGAAATTATTACTCGCAATCATATATAAAAAAATCGACTTATCTGCTAGATTGTATTCTCAATGTTTATAGAGATACCAAAATGTACTTCATTAGGTGTCAAGTAATTTAAACATTTCTTAGGTCTATTATTCAAGTCTATCTGTAACTTTCTAATGTATTGATGAGATATATTGTTAA
>NZ_WBSX01000088.1 GCF_009823375.1 Francisella noatunensis subsp. noatunensis
CAATATAAATACAAAAAAGAAGGTGACTCTAAACAAGTTAAGATAAAGGATAGAGCGAGTATTTCTGAAAGACCTAGCAGTGCTAATAGAAAAAATCTTTATCACTTTGAAGGTGACACTATTGTTGGTAAAGACCATAAAAGTGCTATTGTAACAATGGTCGATAGAGCTAGCAGATTTACTATTTTAGCCAAGTCTATAGATAGAACAGCTAATTCAATCAATAGAATATTGTACAAAGTATCTAATGGTCATAAAATATTAACAGCTACATTTGATAATGGTAAAGAGTTTGCTAAACATAAGAAGCTAACTAGCAAGACTGGCATCAAAGTATTCTTTGCTGATCCATACAGTCCTTGGCAAAGAGGTACTAATGAAAACATGAATAGGTATATCAGACAATTTATACCTAAAGGTACTAACTTTAACAATATATCTCATCAATACATTAGAAAGTTACAGATAGACTTGAATAATAGACCTAAGAAATGTTTAAATTACTTGACACCTAATGAAGTACATTTTGGTATCTCTATAAACATTGAGAATACAATCTAGCGTTTTTATTGATTTATTAAAATCCGCTATTCTTGAACATGATTTTTATGTATCATGATTTGTGAAGTATATATTATCTGTATACAACATTGAATATCTAAGGAGTCTTAAATGAAAATACTATCTACTAATGTTTATGTGGGACCTAACATCTATGCAAACTTTCCTGTTATAAAGCATGAGATTGATTTATGCGTACTTGAAAACTGGCCATCTGCGAAGATTGGTGAGGATTTTATAAATCGACTTGTGGATAGTTTACCAGGATTGGAAGAGCATGGTTGTTCTTATAGGGAAAAAGGCGGCTTTATCCGCAGATTAAGAGAAGATGATGGAACTTGGATGGGACATATTTGGGAGCATTCAATACTTGAGCTTCAAGATATGGCTGGTAGTGATGTTACCTATGGTCGTACAAGATCGACAGGCGAGGCAGGTCACTATAATATGGTTTATGAATATAAGCAGAAAGATGTTGGTCTAAGAGCTATGGAGTTAGCTAGAGACTTATTAGTATCTTTATTACCTGAAGAGCTCAAGAAACAAGTAGAACATAAGAATGAAGACTTTGATTTTGAATATGAGAAGGTTAGATTTATTAAATTTGCTCAAAGCAAAGAGTTTGGACCAAGTACAGCCTCATTGATTGAAGCTGCTAAAAAAAGAGATATCCCATATCTTAGACTAAATGATCAGTCATTAGTGCAATTTGGTTATGGTAAATATCAACAGAGAATTCGAGCAACAATAACTGGTAAAACAACTAGTATTGCGGTTGATTTATCATGCGATAAAAATCAAACTAATACTATATTAGAAGGTCTAGGGCTTCCTGTTCCTAAGCAGAAAATGGTAACTACAGAGGAAGGTGCTTTAAGAGCAGCAAAAATTTTAGGATTTCCATTAGTAGTTAAGCCTTTAGATGGTAATCATGGTCGCGGTATATCTATTAATCTAAAGACTATGCAAGAAATTAAAGATGCGTTTGTTGAAGCAAACAAAGTATCAAGATATGTTATAGTAGAACAATTTGCAACAGGTTTTGACCATAGAATGTTGGTCGTTGATGGTAAGCTTGTTGCAGTTGCAAAAAGAGTGCCTGGACATGTCGTGGGTGATGGGAAACATAACATAAAAGAATTAGTTGATATCGTAAATGAAGACCCGCGTAGAGGTGTCGGACATGAGAAAGTTTTAACAAAATTAGAGTTAGATTATCAGGCTAAGACTTTATTAAAAGCAGCGGGATATGATGAAAACACTATCCTTAAAGAAGGAGAGATTTTCTATTTAAGATCTACAGCTAATCTTTCAACTGGTGGTACTGCTATAGATGTGACGGATATAGTCCATCCAGATAATAAAGATATGGCAGAAAGAGTAATAAAAGCTATAGGTCTTGATGTTGGTGGTGTTGATTTCTTGATAGATGATATTTCTCAATCATACCATGATATTGGTGGTGCTATTTGTGAGTGTAATGCTGCTCCAGGATTTAGAATGCACGTAGCTCCTAGTGAAGGTAAACCAAGAGATGTAGCCGGAGCTGTTATTGATATGCTAATTCCTAAAGAGTATGGTAACGCTAGAATTCCTATTGCTGCTATCACTGGAACAAATGGTAAAACTACAACTTCGCGAATGGTTGCCCATATGTGGAAAAATGCTGGTAAGATCGTAGGCTTAACAACTACTGATGGTGTATATATCAATGGTAAGTTGACAGTTGCTGGAGATGCTACAGGTCCAACTTCTGCACGGATGGTTTTAAAAGACCCATCAGTAGAAATGGCAATCTTAGAGACAGCTAGAGGTGGATTACTAAGAAGTGGTATGGGATATGATTATTGTAATGTTGGAGCATGTTTAAATGTTTCATCTGATCACCTAGGGCTTAAGGGGGTAAGTACGCTAGAAGATTTGGCTAAAGTCAAGAGTATTGTTCCACAAGCGGCAAAAGATGTTGCAGTACTAAATGCCGATGATCCGAACGTGCTTAAGATGTCGGCTAAAGTAACAGCTAAGCATATACTATATGTGACGATGAACCCAGAACATGCTTTAGTTAAGCAACATATACGTGCTGGAGGTAAAGCTTGTATTATCGAGAAAGGTGTGAATGGAGACATGATTACAATTTTTGATAATAATGTACATATCCCTGTTTTGTGGACTCACTTAATACCAGCTACTATGGAAGGTAAGGCTATCCATAATGTTCAAAACTCTATGTTTGCTATCGCAATATGCTATGGTATGGGAATGAGTTTAGATGATCTTAGAGACGGTTTAAGAACATTTGTTACATCATTCTATCAAGCACCTGGACGTATGAACTGGTTTGAAGAACATCCATTTAAAGTATTGATGGATTATGGACATAACCCAGCAGCGATCAAACTTGTGAGTCAAATGATTGACAACATGGAGTTTTCTGGTAAGAAAATATGTGTATTAGCATCTCCTGGTGATAGAAGAGATGAGGATATATATGAGCTTGCAAAAACAGCAGCACCTTATTACGATCACTTCATCTGTAAACGTGATGATACTCTAAGAGGCAGAGCCCCAGATGAGGTTCCTAGAATGCTTAAAGAAGCTTTGATTGAAGCGGGTGTTGCTGCAGATAGAATAGAGACTATTGAAAGTGAGCAAGAAGCTGTAGATCACGCTCTTAGTATGGCACAAGATGGAGATCTAGTTGTTATATTTGCTGATAAACTTAAGAGAACTTGGAAACAGATTATCTATTTCAATAAAGATAATACAAATGATAACAAAGAACATAAAGAAGAGAAAAAAGAGATGTTCTCTGCTTCTATTATTGCTCAGGATCCAAGCTTGTCGGAAGAAATTTCTGAGGTTATCAAAGCTGGTGTTATAGCTGATGAAAGTGGTGTTAGAGTTATTTTCGATGAAGAAGATAATGACTAATTGTTTGGTTTTTATTATTTAATGGAGCCTTTGTATGATTCCTGAAGGTTATTCACGTAGACTTATTGGACCTAATCTATTTTTTAAGGAAACTGGAACAGTCTTAGATGTGCCGCTTATCGATCATCGTGATGAATTAACAAAACTTTTCTACCAAGAGGCAGAAAGAATACTTCCAGCTCTTGGTTGGGAGCATATAAAATTAACACACAAATTTTTTAATAATGGTGTTCGTTATGCGATGATTGCACCTGTAGATATTACTATGCCAGCATGTGATGTCATTGACTTTATTTGGCTTTCTGTGAGAGAAGGGTTTGAGAATGGCTCCTTTAAAACTCTTGAAGAAGCAAAACAAAAACTCATACCTCTGATAGATGAAGATAAGAATCTTACATACAGGAAGCTTTATGATTTAGCTAAATCTAAAGGCTTTAATGCTTTTAGAGATAAAAATAAAGCTTTTGTTGGTTCTGGTACAGGTTGTTATGAGTTTGATCTAGACAACGATAAAATTGAAGATGTTGATTGGTCAAAAGTCTATGATATTCCAGCTGTAATTGTAACAGGTACTAATGGTAAGACCACTACAGTTAGATTGACTGATTATATTTGTCGTATGGCAGGTAAGCTTACTGGTTACACATCTACAGATTGGGTTAAAGTTAATGATGAGTTGATAGATGAGGGAGACTATTCTGGTCCAACAGGTCATCAATTTGTTTTGACAAACAAAAAGGTAGAAGTTGCTTTGCTTGAGTCTGCTCGTGGAGGTCTTCTAAAGAGAGGCTTGATAGAGACTTATATAAATGCAGTAGCAGTTACGAATGTTTCTGCAGATCATCTAGGTGAAGATGGCATTGAAACAGTTGCAGAACTAGCAGAAGCAAAAGCTATTGTATTTCGAACAATGGGTAAAGATTCTCATGCTGTAATTAATTTAGATAATTCATATATGAAACAGCAATTTGATAAATTAAGTTGCGCTAAAATAGTTGTTACGCAGAATCCTGATCAACACGATATGGATTACTATTTATCAAAGGTGGACTATGCTTGTGTAGTAGAGAATGATACTTTTACATGGATTGATAAAACTTCTAAAAAGCAAATTCTTCCAGTAGTAGATGCTCCTTTGACAGTTAAAGGTTTTGCTAAGCATAATATTGAAAATGCCATGATTGCCATAGCTTTATCGTTTAAATTAGGTATTAGCTTAGATGATATCAGAGCAGCTCTTAAAAATTTCAAAAGTGATCCTAAAGTTAACAGAGGTCGTGCAAATATTTTTGAATTTGATAATAAAGTTGCTGTTATTGACTACGCCCATAACGAGGCTGGTATGGAAGCTTTGTTAAATATGATAAAAGCTTATGATAAGGGTGGTAAGAAGTATCTAATGATAGGAACTACAGGAGATCGTAAATATTTAATCTCTGGTATTAATGATATCATTATCAAACATGGCATAGACTTTGTGGTTATTAAAGAAACTGAAAAGTATCTCAGAGGAGCTAAACCTCTTGAGTTGCCTACTTTGATCCGTGATAATTTAGAAAGCAAAGGTTTTGATATTTCAAAAACTTATATTTCACATGGAGAGCTAATTGGAGTTAAATATATATTAGATATGCTTGAAGATAATGATATAGGTATTTTTTGTTGTCAGGCAGAGTTAGAAGAGGTTGCAAAGTACCTTGAAAATTTAGCTGATAAATAACTATCTATTTAGTAGGCAAACAACATGTGTTGCGATGCCTTCTTTCCTACCTATAAATCCTAACTGTTCAGTAGTTGTTGCCTTTATGTTTATTTGATTAATTTGTATTTCAAGTACACTTGCCAAGCAAGCTTTCATTTTTTCTATATGAGGAAGCATTTTAGGTGCTTGTGCAATGATGGTACAATCAATATTGCTTATCGAGTATTCTTTATCATCAAGCATTTTTTTTATTTCAGCTAAGAAAAATTTACTATCAGTATTTTTATACTCCATGTCAGTGTCTGGAAAATGTTTACCTATATCTCCAAGACCTAATGCGCCTAAAATAGCATCACAAAGGGCATGAATTAATACATCACCATCAGAGTGAGCTTCTAATCCCATTGCATATGGAATCTCGATTCCACCAATATTAATATTTTTCTTTGAGGATGTGAACTTGTGTACGTCATAACCATGGCCAATTCTAAATGACATTACTTTTATCCTTAATCCTGTGACACTGGATAGTTGTTCGCTAGCCAACCTTCTTTAATTCCTCCACTCATTGAGTAAACATTTTTATATCCCATTTTTTGCAAATTAAAACCTGCTAATAGTGACCTGTAGCCAGATCCACAGTATAGATATATTTTTTGGTCTTTATTAGGTATAAGATTTTCAATCTTAACCTCTATTTGTCCTTTGCTTAGGTGTGTTGCTCCTGGAATATGGAACTGGGCAAACTCAGAATCTTCTCTAACATCAATAACGACTCCATCAAGATTGTTGTTTTCATACATATTGTAAAGACTATCTGCTGAAATCTCAGGTACTTGATGTTTTGCTTGATTAATTAAGTTTATATACTGGGTTGGCATAAAATCTTTTGGTTTATTAGTAGGGTAGCCATTTGTATTCCATGCTCTCCAACCACCATCAACAGAAATTACATTTTTATATCCCATTTTTTGTAGTAAATCAGTAACTAAAGCAGATCTAAAACCACCGCCACAATAAAAGTACATTTTTTGATTTTTATTGGGTACTAGCTGCTCAATACGACATTCAATTAGTCCTTTACTAATATGAATAGCATTAGGAATATATCCATTTGCAAATTCTGACTCTTCACGTGTATCAATAAGTAAACCATCAAGAGTTTCTGTTTCATTCATTTTGTTGATATCATCAACTGTACATTCTTGTATTCTACTTTTTGCATCGTTTACTAAATCTAAAAAACCTGATGTGTGTTGCATATCTATACCTTGTAGTTTTGTATTAAATAACTATTTATATTTTATCTTTTTCTTTGCTTAAAGAGAATACTTAAAGAATATAATCAATAACTTGGAATATGATAATAATAGCAATAGCTAGAGCAAAGTTGTTAAGCTTATTATTTTTCATTGATTTGTAAATTATTTCAAAATTACGGTTACGAAGTATTCTAACCATATTTAGTGAACACGAAACAAGCATTATTAGAGAAAATAGTCCAACAACAGATAGTGCTATTAAAAAAAGTTTTTTAAAATAATAGTTCAGGATTATCGGTAGCATAAAAAGCAGAAAGCTTAATAATATGTTTTTGCTTAGTGTCGATAGGTTGTTCATTTTAAATCTATCAAGTACTAGATCTTTTAATGCTAATGATAGAGTTATAAAAGCAGTTGTCACAGAAATTGTAATAAAGGTATAAACTAAAGTTATAACTTGAGAAGACTGAATATTAGCTTTAAGAATATAAATAAGCTGAGTTACACTATCTTCGGAGCTAAGAGATTTTAAGACTTCTGCAAAGCTATTTTTATCATCATAAATAGCTATATTGCCAAATATTGATACTATCCAGCACACATATATTACCAATATTATTAGAGATGCAACTATAATAATTCTTCTAATATCTTTTGGATGTGGTCCAACATAGTTGACAACGCTAGGAACAATTATATGAGCTGAGAATGTTGTGGCAAGTATTGGTAAAGTGACTATAACCTCTTTTAGAGTGCCAAAACTATAGCTATCTAGCTTAGAGATACTTATAGTCTTGAAAAGTAATAATATTGTAAATAATATGATAATAAGCTTTACGGTAAGAAAAACTCTATTAAGCCATTCAGCAGGCCCTGTACCTTTTAATATGCTAGATTGTATTCTGAAAGTTTTAAATAGTTGAAAGAGAGTTCCAAATATAGTTTATTAGGTTTTGACGAAACTAAAATAAACGATAAGGAACTAAAAAATGCCAAAGCACTTAACTCTTTCAAATAGATATTGCATAGAAGAATTACTTAAATTAGGATACCAAACATCTCAAATAGCCAATAAAATTGGCTATAGTGAAAGAGCTATAAAAAAGGAACTTAATCGCACTAGTATAAATAGTGACTATAATGCTGAGATAGCACAGAAGCTATATCAAAGCCGCAGAACTTCAAATAATCATAAGCTATCCTGTAAAGTTAAAAAGCTA
>NZ_WBSX01000089.1 GCF_009823375.1 Francisella noatunensis subsp. noatunensis
TAGCTTTTTAACTTTACAGGATAGCTTATGATTATTTGAAGTTCTGCGGCTTTGATATAGCTTCTGTGCTATCTCAGCATTATAGTCACTATTTATACTAGTGCGATTAAGTTCCTTTTTTATAGCTCTTTCACTATAGCCAATTTTATTGGCTATTTGAGATGTTTGGTATCCTAATTTAAGTAATTCTTCTATACAATATCTATTTGAAAGAGTTAAGTGCTTTGGCATTTTTTAGTTCCTTATCGTTTATTTTAGTTTCGTCAAAACCTAATAAACTATATTTGGAACTCTCTTTCAACTATTTAAAACTTTCAGAATACAATCTAGCTATAAATATGTTTACTCAATTTAGTCTACTTATTTTTACACTTTGTTGTATTGTACAAATAGTTAGTCTAAACCTTGATTGGAGATTTCTAGTTATAACGATGGGTTGTATAATTGGAATCACAATACAACAATTACAAATATCTTTTAATAACAAAAGAATACCTGAAGTAATCAATTTGGTTTTTGTGATGCTAATTACAATTGCAATATTAGCTATTCGCTATAAACCTAATATTATGTATACAATCACAACTATTCTTGCAGTGTTGATATGCTTTATATACTGGTTACCTCAGACATACAAAAACCACAAGCAAAAACTTTTTACAGGATATTGCTCACCATTTATTATCTTAGCTTGGTTAGGACTTTTGTGCCTGTAATTAATAGCTTCTTGCTTTGCGCGCCACTAAGTATAAGAATAGGACTGATTGCAGTAACTGTAACAATACCTTTATTAATTATTCAAAAACTGTTCTATAAAAACTCAAAAAACTCTAATATATAAAAAGCTAATAAGTTTAATCTTACATACTAGGGTAATATTAGAAACAAAGAAGCTTTTTGTCTAAAATGAATATTAGATTAGACAAATTTAGTTATCATTTATGCTATTATAAAAAAATACACTATCTATTATTGTTGACTATGTCAGGAAATACTTTTGGTAAAATTTTTATAGTAACAACATGTGGCGAGAGCCATGGTGATTCACTTGCAGCGATTATTGATGGTTGCCCAAGTAATATCCCTCTCTGTGAGGCAGATATACAACTTGAGCTAGATAGACGTAAACCAGGTCAATCAAAATTCACAACTCAACGCAAAGAGCCTGATGAGGTTAAAATCATCTCAGGTGTTTTTGAAGGTAAAACCACAGGAACTCCAATAGGTCTAATAATAAAAAATCAAGATCAAAAATCAAAAGATTATGGTGAAATAAAAGATAAATTTCGCCCAGGTCATGCTGATTATACATATTTCAAAAAATATGGAATTCGTGATTATCGTGGTGGTGGAAGATCTTCTGCTAGAGAGACAGCAATACGTGTGGCTGCTGGTGCAATAGCAAAAAAAATACTTAAACATCATGGCATCGAAATTTTTGGCTTCTGTTCCCAAATTGGTGATCTCAAGATCGACTTTATAGAAAAAGATTTTATTAATCAAAATCCCTTTTTCATAGCTGATAGAGATGCTATTACAAGCTGTGAAAGCTTAATTCATAATATTCGTAAACAAGGAGACTCGATCGGTGCAGAGGTTACAGTCATCGCTACTGGCTTAGCAGCAGGACTTGGCAGACCTGTTTTTGATAGGCTTGATGCAACTATTGCTTACGCTATGATGAGTATTAATGCTGTAAAAGCAGTCAGCATTGGCGATGGCTTCGACTGTGTTGCTCAAAAAGGCAGCGAACATCGTGATGAAATAACTCAAAAACAAGGTTTCTTAACAAACCATGCTGGGGGAATATTAGGTGGTATATCAACAGGGCAAGATATTATTACTAAACTTGCTTTTAAACCAACATCAAGTATTTTACAACCTGGTAAAAGTATAGATATAAATGGCGATGATACTACAGTTATCACAAAAGGCAGGCATGATCCTTGTGTTGGTATTAGAGGTGTTCCTATAGCTGAAACAATGCTAGCATTAGTTTTGGTTGATGAATTGCTAATCACAAATTCCTATAGGAGGTGAGTATGACCCAAGCTGAATTTTGGAGCCTATTAATAGACTGGGGATATTTAGCGGCCATACTAGCAGTCTTTATAGAAGGTGAAATATTTCTAATTATGGTTGGTATAGCAACAGCTGCTGCTATGTTTAATTATCCTCTAGTTATTTTGGCCGCAACAATAGGAGCTATACTCCATGACAACACAATATTTACTATTTCGAAATTCATGGGGGAGAGAATTCTTACAAAGAAGGCTTCTTGGCATTATAAAGCTCAAAAATCTTTGGACATTTTAGACAAGCATGAAACATTAGCAATATTAAGTATAAGATTTCTATATGGCTTCAGAACAGTTACTATTTTGATTATGGGTATTAGTAAAGTAAAAAGAGCTAAATTTATGATCTTAGATGCTATAAGCAGTTTTATTTGGTCAACTATATATCTCTCTTTAGGATATATATTTGGCAATGCTTTATTACAAATAGTAAATAAAGCAAATATTAAATTGTGGATATATGAGCATAAACTTTTATCGTTATTTATTCTCATATTTATCTCAAGCATCATATACTATGGATATAGAAAATTTCGCTCAAAAAGGGCTAAGAGGCACATAAAATGAGTAGATTAGATCTCCTAAAAAAAACTTCCTCTACTAGTCAAAAAAAGACTAGTACTAAAAGTAGTCCTCGAGGTGGAATGCTAGGACAAAAGTCACAACAAAACTCAGATGATTTAGCTGATGATTTATTATTAGAAGATGATTTTGAAAATGACTTGATTGAGACTACCGCTGATACGTATGACACAGATGATGATATCAGTGATGATATCGATATCGATGATGAACATGTGAATATTATTGAAATTGATCTAGGAGAAACTAAAGGACTTGATATAGATTCTTCACTTATAAATGAAGAAAATGAGAACAATGAAACTGTTGATGATTATATAAATAGCGGTGAGTCAGTTATCGAAGAAGATGACGATAGTTCTACCGAAATAGTCGAAGGTCAAATAAGTGTTAACTATAGTGAAGATGACATTAAATTTGAAAAAGAATACTCTTTTGATCATCGTGAACAACTATACAATCACTTTGTTAAATTAATTAAAAATGGTAGTCTGGAGATTAGTAGCTCAAAACTATTACATTTAGATGATATAGTAAGAATATCTGTAACCTTATCTGAACTAAAAGAACAAGTTGGCTGTGAAGGTCGTATTATTTCTGTTTTCCCGCCAAGTATTTCACTTAATAATGAAAATACAGAAAGATATCGCTATATAGTACAGTTCATAGGCCCTAATGCTTCTGAAACAGAGAGAGTGCTTTCTAAATATCTATTAGGTTATAAGGCAAAGTAAATTGAGCTATGGCTAAACAAAAAACTATTTTTATTTGCCAAGAATGTGGAGCTTCTTCACCTAGATGGCAAGGGCAATGTCATAATTGTAATCAATGGAATACATTTATTGAAGAGATAAAACCTGATCCAAAAAAAACACCTATAGCTAGAGCTGGATTTGCTGGCAGTATCTCAAAAGCTACAGCACTAGCTGATATCAAAGGTAAAGAACACTCCAGAATGTCTACTAACATATCTGAATTTGACCGAGTACTTGGTGGTGGAATTGTAAAAGGATCCGTAACACTGGTTGGTGGAGACCCTGGTATCGGTAAGTCTTCAATACTACTACAAATCATGTCCTTTTTATCGCTACAAAAAAAAGTTCTTTATGTCAGTGGTGAAGAGTCTCTTGAGCAAATAGCTCTACGAGCAGAAAGATTAAATCTCCCAAAAGATAATCTTCTAGTAATGTGCGAAACAAATATAGAACAAATCTCTAGCTATATGATAGAACACAAACCAGAAGTAGTTGTAATAGACTCAATCCAAACTATGTATAACCCTGATATCTCATCTATGGTCGGAGGCGTCTCGCAAGTAAGAGAATCTACAGCTTATATCACTCAAATAGCCAAGCAACACGAGATATCTATTTTTTTGGTAGGACATGTCACTAAATCTGGGGAGGTTGCTGGTCCAAGAGTATTAGAACATATTGTTGATGCGATAATATTTATAGAATCCCAAGACAATGGCAGATATCGTATGATGCGTGCCCTAAAAAACAGATTTGGTGCTGTAAATGAAATTGGTGTCTTTGCAATGACTGATAAAGGAATGAAAGAAGTCAAAAATCCTTCTGCGATTTTCTTGAATAATGGTCGTACTAACTTAATTGGTAGTGTAATAGTATCAGTATGGGAAGGTACACGTCCTCTACTAGTTGAACTACAGTCATTAGTGGTCGACAAAAATATCAACCAACCGCCACGAAGATTATGTGTAGGTATTGATAGCAATCGTTTAGCAATGATACTAGCTATTATTCAACGTTATATGCATATTGACCTATATGACAAAGATGTATTTTTAAATGTTGTTGGTGGAATCAAAATTAGTGAAACAAGTATTGATTTGGCACTAATATTGATTATATATTCTAGTATAAAGGAAATAGAGATTCCTCATGATGTGCTAATAATGGGAGAAGTTGGTTTATCAGGTGAAATTAGACCCATACCTTATGGTATAGAACGAATAAATGAAGCTAAGAAACATGGTTTTAAGAAAATTATTATACCTCAATCTAATGTTTCAAAATCACTAAAGACTAATGGTATTGAGATTATTGGGATAACAAAATTAAATCAAATCAAAGATATAATCACGGGATAAAAAATGGATTTTTTAACAAGTCTTAACTTTTTAGATATTCTTATAATAATCTTTATTTTTATACTAAGTCTTTTTGCAGCTGTGAAAGGATTATTCAAAAATATTGTGTTATTTATTCTTATGATATTTGCCGTAGTATTAGCAGGTATACTTGCTCAAAAAATACAAAACGCATACCTTAACTCTCTGATCACGGACAACAATACCTCCTATATAACTTCATTTATACTAGTTCTAGTCTGCGCATACTTAATCATATTTGGTGTAATGAAAGTATTTATGCGTAATAATAAAGAAAAAGAAGGTATATCAAATACTTTATTTGCTTTCATAATAGCGTTAGTTCGTTTTAGCTTTATAGCAGCAATCATATGCTCAACTCTCAACTCTATTGATTATGTAAAAAACTCTTCTTTATGGGAAAATTCGGTTATAGTTAAGCCTCTAACTAAGTTTGGTGACTACGCTTTTAATACTAAAATAAAAATGCAAGAAACTAATTTCAAAGATTATGTACCAAAACAAGTTGCTGGAGGAGATTAATTTTCATTTTTCAACTGTCTATTCATTAGTTGTATAACCATATCTTTTGGATTTACATTCTCATATAAGACTCTATACGTAGCAAAGACCAAAGGCATATCAACTCCATGCTTTTGAGCAAGTTTATATACTGCTATAGCTGTAGAATATCCTTCAACAACATTATTTACCTTAAGCAAAGACTCTTCTATAGACATACCTTGACCTAGGTAATATCCAAATCTACGATTACGCGATTGATTGTCTGAACAAGTAAGCAACAAATCACCAAGACAGCTCAAGCCCATAAATGTTTCCACATCAGCTTCAAGCTTAAGCCCTAATTTTTTAATTTCTGCTAGACCTCTTGTAATTAGTGCTGCATGAGCATTAACACCAAAGTCCATACCCGCAGCAATACCCGCAGCAATTGCTAAGACATTCTTGACAGCTCCACCAACCTGAGCACCGATAATATCAGTAGTTGTATAACACCTAAAATTTTCATTACTGAAAAGCTTTTGTGTGTATTTAGCATACTCAACATCTTTAGATGCTACTACAACAGCTGTTGGGAGTTTATTAGCTACCTCTTTGGCAAAACTTGGACCTGTTAATAAAGCAAATTTTGTATTTGGCATAATATCTTCTGCTATTTCACTCAATAGAGCATAGGTATCATGACAAAACCCTTTCGTAGCACTAATAATATTTTGATCAGGCAACATACACTCTTTTAGCTCTAAAATAGTCTTCTTAAAACCCGAACTAGGAGTTGCAACTAATATATTATCAAAATAACCAATACTAGCTTGCCAATTTTGTATAGCTTTTAGTGTATCTGGGAATTTTTCTATGCTCGGTAAATATTTTTGATTATTACCTTCTGCGAGCATTTGATCGTTATGCTCTGCTTTCCAAGAGTTAATTCTTACTTCATGGCCTTTATAAGCTAACTGTAATGCTAGTGCAGTACCCCAAGCACCAGCACCTAAAACAAGTATTTTCTTGTGCATAAACTAAACCTGTTTTCTTTTTATATCTACTATATTCTATAGTTGTTAAACTGTAAACACTTACACATCATAAGTTTTTATTATCAAACTTATACATTTAATATATTTAACATTACGGAAATATGCTGAGATAATACATACATCAAATATTAGAAAGTATTTTAAGGAATGAGAAATGAAAAAGATTATGTTAGCAGTGGTAACAATTTTAAGTATTATTTCAGTGTCTAATGCTAGTAACTTACATCAAATAAATAGTTTTTCATCTAAGTCATTTCCAGCGCCCATAATGATTTTAGCAGAGTAAAAGCTACTTTTTAGGTTGTGCTATAACATATATACCTTTTATACCTTTTATACCTTTTATACCTTTTATACCTTTTGAATCTTGCCACATATATTGAAATCTATCTGGATTAATAGCACTCAATCCATAAACTGTTTTCACATTATTAAAATGTGCTGCTGGATCAATCATAAACAATGTATCTTTATCATCATCAATTGTTTTTCCCAACTTCTGATATCCTGATACTAATGTCCAGGGCCTCCCCAATCAATCCAATCTACAAGTACAGGTACACCTTTATCTATACTCTGATAAATCAGTTTGATATCACCATCAGTAGCATATTTTACCTCAAAGCCATGCTTTTCTAGCCAGTTAGCTATCTGTTGCGCTGTAGTACCATAATCATCATTTGTACCCATTTCTTTAGCTATTTGCAACTCCATTTGATGATTCATTTGAGAATCCTTAAGAACTCCATAATAATTAAGCAAACTCATAACAGCAGATGGTCCACAAGTATAATCGGTAGTTTGTTGATGATCTTTTATGTCTAGTATTTTTATATTCTTATCTGTTGATAAATCAAATGTTTTGACAACATTTTCTATATAAGTCTTATTAGCATATTCTCCAGAACTATAACTTAAACTCATAGAAAAAATTAAAGAAGCTAGATTGTATTCTGAAAGTTTTAAATAGTTGAAAGAGAGTTCCAAATATAGTTTATTAGGTTTTGACGAAACTAAAATAAACGATAAGGAACTAAAAAATGCCAAAGCACTTAACTCTTTCAAATAGATATTGTATAGAAGAATTACTTAAATTAGGATACCAAACATCTCAAATAGCCAATAAAATTGGCTATAGTGAAAGAGCTATAAAAAAGGAACTTAATCGCACTAGTATAAATAGTGACTATAATGCTGAGATAGCACAGAAGCTATATCAAAGCCGCAGAACTTCAAATAATCATAAGCTATCCTGTAAAGTTAAAAAGCTA
>NZ_WBSX01000009.1 GCF_009823375.1 Francisella noatunensis subsp. noatunensis
CTATCTCAGCATTATAGTCACTATTTATACTAGTGCGATTAAGTTCCTTTTTTATAGCTCTTTCACTATAGCCAATTTTATTGGCTATTTGAGATGTTTGGTATCCTAATTTAAGTAATTCTTCTATACAATATCTATTTGAAAGAGTTAAGTGCTTTGGCATTTTTTAGTTCCTTATCGTTTATTTTAGTTTCGTCAAAACCTAATAAACTATATTTGGAACTCTCTTTCAACTATTTAAAACTTTCAGAATACAATCTAGCTTTTCATATTCTCTTGGATTTGACTTTATAGATAAGTTTTATAGTGAGCTACTTATCAATAGGTGTGTTCTAAATTAAGCTAATTTAATATTTTCTACACATACCACCTTCTTGCCAATATTCACTACCTACACAGTGATGACAATAGAACAAACCTTGTGGATCATATTTTATTCTTAACTTTTAGAAGCTTATTATAGTTAGCACCCCAAAACACTTGTTGCCAGTTTTTTTGGAAATAATCTGCCTCATTTGCATAAGTACCAGCATCGGGAGCTAATGCCATTATCATTCCCATAGCCTTATAAATATTATCTACTTTTTGTTGTATTTGTGGAGTCATTTTTGGTTTGCTAAGCTGAGCTTTGTTTGTACTATAACTCATAATTGCCAAAGCCCCAGCATTATAAACACTAGGGTTCATGGATGTACTTCTGGTTAGTCTCAGAGCTTGTTCAGAAGCTCCTGCTAAACCTTTATTAATTTGAATAGATACTGGTGCAAGTTGAGAAACTTTATAAAAAGTTTCTGCTGTTTTATCAATATTTTCAGAATTAAATAATTTCTCAGGTAAATACCAAGATTGATATGTATACCAATATGCAGAAACTTCTCCTGCATTAGAAGCCCGCCAAAACTCACCATCTCGAGCATCTGGACTAGTATTTTTGACAACCATATCAGGATAGTTTTTATGCCAATAATCATAGTTCCAAATCTGATTTGGTGGAATATCTATATATTTAGCTTGATAATGAAGATCAGGTTGACTTTGTACCCATTTTTTAAATGGCTGCCAAGTTTCTAAAGCTTTTTCTCGACTTAAACCTTGTGTAACCATGGCTATTGTCATTCTATTATTTGGACGAAAAGCAAACTGCTCACCCCAGTTCTCATTATTCAATTTCGAATGATAAAATGAAAGAAACTCTTTTATCAAAGCCTTATATGCCTCATTAGAGCTCACCGTTATTTCACAACTAATTAGACCAAAATGGCTAGGAAGCTGATGTGTTCTTAATGTTAAATTTGTAACAATGCCATAAGTTCCACCACCACCACCTTTTATTGCCCAAAATATATCTTGATTTTGGCACTCATTAGCAATAACTGTCTTACCATCTGCAGTAACAACTTCAGCCTGCACTATTCCTCCTGCACCTGTACCATACTCTTTAGACCAGCTACCAAATCCACCTCCTTGAGGAAAACCACCAGCTGCCCCAACCGTTGTAAAGCCTCTTCCTTGGACATATTCATGGTGTTTGTTAGTTACAACATCATAAGCCTCAAGCCATCTTGTATCAGCTCCAACTGTAACGGCTGAATACTCTTTATCCTTTGGACAACTCTGAGGGTTAAAATGCTTATCATATTTAATATCACGCATATTGTGAGTCCATATTAGCAAGGCATTTGGGGAACTAGAACGCCCTAAATAGTCATGCACCTTTGATAACAATACGTAGATTATGTTTTCTAGCAAAGTTAATAGCATTTACCACGTCTTGAGTATCCGCTGCTTCAACAGCATAGCTACTTGGCTGAATATGCCATGCTCCATACCATCCTTGAGATTCATTTCTACTAGAATCTGACTGCATATAAAAAGGATTTTTCATATTTTGTAAAACTGATTTACAACTATCATTTTCTGAATTTTTTTCACATGTAGAAAAAATAGAAGTTGGTTTTATAAGCTTGCCTTTGAGCGATTTTGCCAATGCATCCCATTGTTTGGAATCAGGCCAGCACACCTCTGAAGGTAAGCAACGACAACTAGACTTTGAAGTTTCATTTGAAATATTTGAAAGCGTTTGACGATATGTCAAACCAAATATCGAAGTTAAAATACAGCTTGTAATAATTTTTTTGTACATTTTACCAAGAAATTACTCTGTGATAATAAATATACTAAAGTATTAATATTTTAAATAGAAATTTCTACAACCATCCAAACCATCTATCAAACCAAGTAGGATTTTCCGTACCATCTGGACGTAAGTTATTTACAAACTTATTTTTAGGATAGTTTTTCTTAAGCACTCTTATATTGTCCTTAGCTTGATCATAAAGACCCAGCTTATTATATGCTCTAATTGTCAATACCAAAGCATCTTGAGTTACTGTACTCTGTGGGTAATTTCTTATGATTTGAGATGCTCTATCCAAAGCCGCATTATATGCTCCACGTTTATAATAAAATTTTGCAATATCATAATAGTGCTCCGCAATAATATTATTTATATATATCATTCTACGTTTTGCATCAGGAACAAAACTACCCTTAGGGTCAAGCTTAATAGCTTTTTCAAAGTTAACATAAGCATCTTGATAGCCAGTTGGATTATGATAGTTCATATCATAAGGAGCATATGTTTGTAAAATACCCCTACCATCTTCAAACCCAACAACACCAATCATATAGTATACATAGCCCTTATATGGACTATATGGATACATTTTAATAAATTGTTGACCTAGTGCTAAAGCCATAGTTGACTCATCATCCATATAGTAAACATAGATCAAATCAACCATACCTTTCTCAGCTAATGGAGTAAATGGATACTGTGCTACTAATGACTTATAAGATCTAATAGCATCAAAATACTTTTCATTTTGCATTTGTTCATGGGCTTTTGCATAAATAAAACTTGCTGTATAACCAGTATAAACCTGAGGAAGTTCACTATCTTTCTTAGGTCCACAAGACACTAGCATCATTACCACAAACGCAGTAATTATTAAATATAAAAACCTTTTCATTTAATTTAACTATCCTTAGAATTTTCTTATATAATTCTATATAAAAATTACTTTTTTAGTAAAAATACTTACATTAAGCATACAACATGGCAAATGATACACTATCTAATAAATTTCATCAAAAAATTATGATGCATCCTGATCATGCAGGAAAGAGAATTGACAGCGCGATCAATGAATTATTTGAGCAGTTCTCTCGCTCTCAAATACAGAAATGGATAAAAGACGGTTTAATTACAATCAATGGAAAGACTACTAAACCAAAACATATTCTGCTAGGAGATGAAGAGATTGAAATTAATATAGAGCTTCTACCTACAAATGAATGGTTAGCTGAAAATATTAATCTAAATGTTATTTTTGAAGATGATGATATTATAGTAATTGATAAACCAATTGATATGGTTGTTCATCCCGGTGCTGGTAACATGACAGGTACTATATCAAATGCCTTACTCCACAAATATCCTAATCAAGACAAATTACCAAGAGCTGGTATCGTTCACCGTCTAGATAAAGATACATCCGGTTTGATGGTTGCAGCCAAGAGTAGTATTGCCTATCATAATTTGGTACAACAACTCTCTGAAAGAAAGGTGTCTCGAAAATATCTTGCAATTGTAGAAGGTGAAATTTATGAAGAAGGCACCATTAATCAACCGATAGGAAGAGACCTTAATAATCGTACAAAAATGGCCATCAATTATAAAGGGAAAGAAGCCATTACACATTATAAGCCTATAGAGGTATATGATGGTTTCACGCTAATTGAATGTCAGCTAGAAACAGGAAGGACTCACCAAATAAGAGTTCATATGAAGAGCGTCAAACACCCTTTGGTTGGCGATCAAACTTATAATAAGTCACCAACTAAATTAGATAAAATCGGAATAGAAAATATAAACAGACAGGCTTTACATGCATATAAGCTATCTTTTATACACCCTACTTCTCAAAAGATTATTAGATTTAAAAGCAAACTACCTGAAGATATGTTAAATTTAAAACTAGAGTTGCAACAAACTATCGAAAGCTACGACGATTATGAAGAAGATTATTACGATTATGAATAAAGTTGGTAAAAAGTTAAGCTTAAAGTATTTTGTTGGTATATTTATTGTACTCAACTCATATCTGCGGCAATATTATCACCTATTGGTAACTCTAAACATGAAAAAATGATTTATTTCTTCGAATCCCGAGCTCCTTTTATAGTCAAAAAACCTAATTTCTCTGAAATTAAAGACTTTAAAGAAAGAAAAAAAATATTCATTGAATACATGCTTTCAGCTATCCAAAAAGCTAATAATGAAATATGCTTACAAAGAAAGCAAATACATAAATTGCAAAAAGATTTAGCTAAGAACAATGCTCTTAGTAGCAGACAGCTTAATAAACTAGATCTATATTTAAAATATTATAAAATTGATTCTTCACATGACATTACAGATGAAATAAATTATCTTGATGTCAAGGCTGAGAGAATTCCAACGAGCTTTGTGTTAGCTCAAGCCGCTCTTGAAAGTGGTTGGGGAACATCCAGATTCTCAAAAGATGCTAGATTGTATTCTCAATGTTTATAGAGATACCAAAATGTACTTCATTAGGTGTCAAGTAATTTAAACATTTCTTAGGTCTATTATTCAAGTCTATCTGTAACTTTCTAATGTATTGATGAGATATATTGTTAAAGTTAGCTTCTAGTTGGTATTAGTATCATTTTCTAGTATATTTGAATAACAAGATGACGCTATACAGAAAATAAATGGAAGTAATAATTAAACAAGATACTATTTATTTTGAAGGTATATTAACTCTAAAACAAATAGACTCTAAGCTTATTGATAAAAAAATAAGTCGTAGCAAAGACGATATAAAACAAATTGATTTAACTAAAGTCACATCATTAGACACTGCCGGTGCTTATATAATTATCAAAACAGCAAAGAATCTAAGCCTATCAAAAGAAAATATTATTTTTGCTAATGAGAAAGATAAAAATCTTGTAGATATAGTATTTAAAAACTTCCCAACTACTGCTGAGGAAGAGTTATCGAATAAATCAAACGTTGTTTTCAATAGTATCTATACTCTTGGTAAAAACACAAATAACTTATTATCAGAAGTTAAAACAAGTATAAGCTTTCTGGGAACTATTTTTTTAGGTTACATAACATTAATTCGTAGACCTTATAAAGCTTTTTTCTCAATTGTTCTAAATATTTGCTACGACTCTACAATCAGAGCATTGAGTATAGTAATATTATTATCACTAATTATAGGCTTGGTATTAACCTATCTTCCACTTAATTTACTAATGCAGTATGGAGCTCAAATATTTGTAGTTGATATGCTTGGGATCTCCTCATTTAGAGAATTTGCTCCATTATTTACTGCCATAATTATAGCTGGTAGAAGTGGTTCAGCATTCACATCAGAAATAGGCATTATGAAGGTCAATGAAGAAATCGATGCTCTACAAACAATAGGTGAAGACCCGATGCAACGTCTTGTTTTACCAAGAATAACGGCACTAGTTATCAGCTTACCTGTACTCACGGTTATAGCTATGATTGCTAATATCGCTGGAGGTATTATTATTGCTGACCTAATCGCAGGAATCACGCCTCTACGGTTTATAGAAAGACTATTTTCCAATGTAAATGTAAATCACTTCTATATAGGTCTTCTAAAGACACCTTTTTTTGCATTAGTAATTGCTGGAATAGGTTGTCATCAAGGACTATCTGTTAAAAGAGACTCCCAAAGTGTTGGTAAAGCAACTACTACAAGTGTTGTTTACTCAATATTTTTGATAATACTGGTTGATGCTATCTTCGCAGTAGATCTAAATGGATCTTAGGAGAAAAAGATGAGTGAAAGCCTAATTCAAGTAAGAGATTTAAGTACAAAATTTGGTAAAGAGTGGATTCATAAAGATCTGAACTTAGACATACCTTTTGAAAAAATCAGCTGTATTATCGGCGCTAGTGGTTGTGGTAAAACGACTTTGATGCGAGAAATTTTAATGTTACAACCAATATATTCTGGTAAAATTTTCTTATTAGGTCAAGAAATCTCAAAACTAGCAGATAACCCGATCAAACGTAAAGAGATATCTAGCACAATGAGTATGATGTTTCAACATTGTGCTCTTTTTTCATCTTTAACAAACTTACAAAATGTAATATTCCCACTAAAGCAACACACAAACCTTCCTTTAGATGTTTTAACGGATATAGCTATTATCAAACTAAAGATGGTTGGATTAAAAGAAGAAGCATTTAACAAATATCCTTCAGAAATAAGTGGTGGTATGCTCAAAAGAGTTGCTCTAGCCAGAACTATTGTTTTAGATCCTAAAGTTGTATTTCTAGATGAACCAAATGCTGGATTAGACCCTTACTCTGCTAGAGCTATGGATGATCTTATTTTATATCTAAAAGAAGAGCTTAAAATGTCAGTAGTTATGATTACTCATGATTTAAGCACTATTTGGCATATTGTTGATGATATTATATACATGGATGAAAAGAAAATAATGCTACATGATACTGTCGAATTTGTATCACAACAAACTCAGTATGAAAGTATTAGAAAGTTTTTTGACTCACATAATGATAGTAAGTATTAGGAGCTTATAATGAATGAAAATAGTATAAAAAACCTAATTGCAGGACTATTCGTAATTTTTATGGTATTTGTAATGGTATTTATAGGTTTCTTCCTATCAGGAGGATTTAAAAACCAAGACACCACAGCATTCGTTACGAATTTCAAGAGCATTTCTGGTCTAAATGTAGGCTCTGATGTCTCATATAAAGGTTTTAATATTGGTAAAGTATCCGATATTTCAATAAATAAGGAAAATCCCAAACTTGTTAGTGTTTATATGAAAATAAATAGTCAAATTCCAATATATAAGCAGACAGTAGCAACTTTACAAAGCGTAGGTATTACAGGTCAATCTAAAGTTGAGCTCTCTTTAGATATTTCAGAAAAAAATACTAGCTTAGACTTAATAGATTTAAGAAAAGGCAAAATACCAGAAATAAAATCAAAACCTTCACAACTTGAAACTATTTTGAATAAAGTAAATGGGATTGCAGGCTCTCTCGAAGAAATTTCTGGTAAATTTAATAAAATGATGTCTCAAGAAAACATTCAAAGATTTAATGAGTTTGCTGATAGCTTAAATATTCTATTGTATAATTTAAGTAATTCATCAATATACTTTAACAGAACTCTTATGAATTTTAATGACACTATGTTAGAGGGTCAGGAAACATTTAGTCGACTTAACAGAGTGATAAGCATACTTGATTATGATCCATCAACAATTGTTAGAGGCGTGACTCATAACGACGAGGACTAGAATAATGAAAAAATATATAATTTTATTTACTGTAATACTTATACCTTTTCAATTATTAGCTTTTTCTATATTTGGAGACCATCTAGAGGTACCTACAAAAAAACAGTATGTAATATACAATCAACAGATAGAAGCTAATAAGCTTCCTGATACTAAAGATGCCGATATTAGTACAACCCTACTTATATACAATATCCAAACTCAAGCTTCTAAATCTACACAAATGTTTTATGTTAAAGGTAATAGACTATATACTTTTAAAAATAGTGAGTGGGCTTTACCTGTATCAAAGATGCTGACTGTAGCAGTATTTGAATACATTCTTGATAATAATATTGTTAATAATCTTGCGTTCCAAGATATTAATATTAGACAAGAGTTTACATTATCCGGAACCACTACTTACGGACCTATACTAGACTTAGATAACAAACAATTCTTTTTCTATATCACTTTTTACTTAAAGAATGAAAGAACAGGATATACAAAAATAAAAACCATAAAGTATCACCATAAATTTGATAATGATAATGTAACTTCTGATGAGTATGCTAAAATGACAAATGATGCTTTAGTGCATATATTTTCTCAATTAAAACCATGGTTATTAGAAAATCTCCAAAAGGAGAAACATAAAAATAAACAAATAGAGCAAAGAGAAAAAACCATACCCGCAAATAGTATTCAATCATTATTGACAGTTAAGCAATAAAACTGGCAACCAATCCTATTATACCTCCAAATACACCTCCCCACACAACAAGCCAACCAAGGTGCTCACGAATTATTTTTTGGATAATCTCCTTAACCATCTGAGGTGTTAGCTCATCTAATCTTGCATCTATAAGACTTTCTATTTTTTCTGATGCTTTTTGGGAAACACTATTAGTATCTATGTTTAAATTACCCAAAAGCTCAATAACTTTTGCATCAAGCTTACTAATAAAAGGTTTACGCAATCCTTCTAACCCATCTTTACCACCTAAAAACATTTCAATCATTGAGCCATATTTACTATCCATTAACATCTCAACAAAACTATCAAAGATTTTGTTATAATCTATTTTTGTAGCTATATTATTTGCGATATACCTTTTTATCTCATCATTACTAAGAAATTTGTTAAGGTTAGCTTGAGAGAAAAATTGTTCCATAATCATTTTTTTTATCGTTTTCTTAAAGCTTTCAAACTTGTTAGGAATTATTCCAGAGCCATAGAGAAAAGGAATTTTTTCAAAAAGCATATATATTGCTATCCAGTTTGTCAATGCCCCTGATAGCGCATAAAACCCAATATTCTTAACATGTTGCTCAGCAAAATACCATCCTAATATCGCCAATACTGCAGCAACAAGATTAGTCAAAAAACTTTTATTAAAAATACTCATAAATATACCTTACTTTTTAAATGATTCTGAATTTATAATAAGAAACAATATTTTATCAAATTTTAATTTTATGAGAACTATTCGAGGTTTTTTTGCAGATATTTCGATACAAACGACGAAACTATCTATTACTGGTGAATATTATAACTACTTTAAAAATGTGCTTAGACTTAAAAAATCTGATTTCATAGAGTTATTCAATAATGATGATGGCCTACAATATAAGACACAAATTATCGATATAAACAATAAAAATATATTGTTGGACGTAATAGAAAAAAAAGAAATACATAATGAAAATAGTTATATTGTAAGTATCTATCAAACTATTATCAAAAATGAAAATTTTGAACTTATTATACAAAAAGCTACAGAACTTGGTGTAAATAATATTTATCCTATCATAACCGAGTACACAAACCACAAATTTGACAAAAAAGGATTTGATAAGAAATTAGAACGTTGGAATAAAATAGCTATCTCTGCCGCAGAACAATGCGAAAGAGTATTTATACCTAAAATTCATAATCCCGTTGAAATTAATAGTATACATCTATCAGATAGTGATATGAATATAACTCTTTGCCCATATTCTAATACTCCTAATAATTTTGAAAATCTTATCAAAACTCACAATAATTTTAATATTTTCATAGGTCCAGAAGGTGGTTTTAGCAAAAAAGAAATGGAACTATTTAAAATTAACGGTTTCAATACTGTTAATTTAGGTAAAAGAATACTCAAAGCAGAGACTGCACCTATAAATATTCTTTCAATAATTAACTTTATTAAATAGTAAATTTACTCAACATATAATTATTGCAAAACGCCTATTATAATGCTTTAATTAAGTATCTTAATACTGTTAATTTTCAGGAAGAATATTCATGGACAAAAATTATCACACCCTATCTCGTCCTTTTTGGATAGTTTGGGCCATTGAATTCTGGGAAAGATTTGGATTTTATGGCTTCCAGGCAATTATTGCTTTGTATTTCACACAGCAATTACATCTTAGCGAACTAGAAACCATTTATCTAATGGGCTCTTTCTTTGCTTTTACCTATGGATTTATATGGGTAGGCGGGATTATTGGCGACAAAGTCCTCGGAACCAAGCGCACAATATTAATTGGAGCAATAATTCTTTGTCTATCATACCTAAGTTTTATCTTTGCTAATGAGAAATCAATATATTACATATTTGCAGGTATCATAGTCGGTAATTCACTATTCAAAGCAAATCCTTCTTCCTTAATATCTAAAATGTTTGATAAAGGAGATGGTCGTCTAAATAGCGCAATGACTCTTTACTACCTTGCTATTAATATGGGAGGGTTATTATGTATGGCTTTAACTCCTGTAATATCTCAAACTTATGGATATGTTGAAGCTTTTGTGATTTGTGGTATCGGTTTATTTATCGGTATAGTTAGTTTTATAATGTTTTACCGACAGCTAGAAAACTTAGGTTCAGAAGCAAATAAAAAGCCCTTAAATATTGCAAATTTGGCATACGTAATAGTTGCGAGTATTATCTTAATATTACTGATAGCAAATACACTTCCAAATACCGGACTATGTATTTCAATTACTGCTATTGTAGTTATATTAGCTACAATCTATTTCTTAGAAATAGCTCTAAAACTTAAGCCATATGAAAGAAATAGAATGTTAGTCGCTTTAGTACTAATTATTGAAGCAATCTTCTTCTATGCATTGTATTTCCAGATGCCAACAACTCTAACATTTTTTGCCCTACATAATGTTGATTTATCTATATTTGGATGGCATGTCCCTGCTGCGCAATACCAACTTCTAAATCCTCTATGGTTAATAATACTATCTCCTGTGCTTGCGATTTTGTATAAAAAAAGTAAGATGACACATGCGACTAAGTTTAGTATAGGTATTGCCCTTATGTTTGTCTCATATGCTATTCTTTATTGCACAAAATATTTTGCTACAGATGGAATTATTTCAGGATATTGGTTAATTCTAACTTATGCTAGCTCATCTTTAGGAGAATTATTAATATCTGGATTAGGATTAGCAATGGTTGCTGAACTATGTCCGGCTGCCATATCAGGCTTTGTGATGGGATTCTGGTTCCTTGCGACAATGGTTGCTTCTTACCTAGCATCATATATAGGATCATTTATAGCACTTCCTCTATTTGACAATACTATAACTAGTCAACAAAGTTTAGATACTTACACATCTGTATTTGGATATGTTGCAATATCCATACTAATAGTTACTATCATAATGATTATTTTGACACCTATTCTTAATAGATACATAAAAAGAATAGAAGTTACTGATGATCATAGAGCAGATGCTCTTAGCGTAGTAATTAAAGCTAAGTAGCCATAAATACTCGAAACCTATTACTCCTTAATGAATTTAATATCCTAAAATTATTTCAATACGTTGTATTTTTGCTAGAATAACTACTAATGATGAAAAATCTTATTTACTATGAGTACATTTTCTAATAAAACTTGGATATCAAACTATCCAGAATATGCTTCAGCAGATATTCAAGAAAATCAATATACAATTTTAGATCTATACAAAAATACAATTATACAATTTCTATATAGAGATGCTGTTTCATGTCATGATGTAAATTTAACATTCTGTGAACTTGATGACTTAGCTACTAGTGTTGCGAGTTTCTTACAGAATGATCTAAATATTCAAAAAGGTGATAGAGTAGCTATTGTGCTGCCTAACTGCTTACAATTTACTGTCTGCTTATTTGCCTGTATTAAGATTGGCGCTATTTTTGTCAATATAAATCCTTTATATACGGCTGATGAACTTGAATCAATCTTTAACAACTGTGATATTAAAGCAGCAATTGTATTGGATATGTTCGCTCATCATATACAAAAAGCTAAAGTAAATATTAACTCATTAGAAAATGTTATTGTTACAAATATTACTGATTTATATCCATTCCCAAAAAAGCAGATTATCGGCTTTGCATCAAAAAACTTAATAAAAGATAAACCTAAATACAATAAAAATATTTTTATACCTTTTAGTAAGGCTGTTAAAGCTGATAAAAAACTATATAAAAAACCTGAAATAGATAGAGAAGATATATTATGTTTACAATATTCAAGTGGTACTACTGGCAAACCCAAAGGAGCCATATTAACGCATAATAATCTTGCCTCAAATATTCAGCAGGTATGGGCATGGGTAAAGCATGATATGGATATGTCTGATCAGATCATAATAACAGCTCTACCTCTTTATCACATATTCTCTTTGAGTGCGAACTTATTATGTTTTTTCTTTGCTGGAGCAAAAAATGTTTTGATTCCTAATGCTAGAGATATTAAAGATCTAATAAAAACTATGTCAAAAAATGAGTTTACTATATTCAATGGTCTTAATACTCTTTATATGGCCATGTTAGAGCATCCTGATTTTGAAAAGATAAATAAAACCAGATATCAATACTCTTTAAGTGGTGGTATGCCTATTTCTCGTAAAATATATTTACACTGGTTAGATAGAACAGGTGTCGAACTTAAAGAAGGATATGGTATGACAGAAATGTCACCAGCTATTGCTTTAAACAAGTTTAATGAGTCAGAAGATGATTACTTCGGCACTTGTGGCTACCCTATTCCAGGTACAGGCCTTAGTATTAGAGATATTGAAACACAACAAGAAATTAATGAGTGTTATAAAGAGGGAGAAATTTGGCTTAAAGGCCCTCAAAAATGTCGTGGTTTCTGGAATGATAAACAAAATAATGAACTATACTTTACTGATGATGGTTGGTTAAAAACTGGTGATATAGGATATATAGATAAAAAAGGACGCCTAACTATATCTGATAGACTCAAAAATATGATTATTGTGTCAGGATTTAATGTTTACCCTCGTGAAGTTGAAATATGTATACTTAAACTAGACTATGTGAAAGAAGTAGCGATTACAGGAGTTGAGTCTAAAACTTCTGGGGAAAGAGCTATTGCTTTTATATCCTTAGAAAAAGGTTCCAAAGCAACTGAAGATGATATTATAAAGCACTGTAAGGAAAAGTTAGCTAGCTATAAAGTTCCTAAATCTTGTATTTTTGTCGAAACTTTACCTAAAAATAATACAGGTAAAATAGATATTAAAAAGTTAAAAAAAGATTTTTTATAAAATTCTCATTAATTCTCGCTGAAAAAATATTGTTTTGGTGTTTTACCAAAAGCTTTGCGAAACATCGCTATAAAATTACTTGGAGATGCATACCCAAGCGAATCAGAGACTTCAGTAACAGATATATCTTTTGCTAGCATATCAAGCCCACGTGCTAACTGAGCTTGCTGACGCCAACGAGAAAAACTAAGACCTGTTTCAGACAAAAAAATTCTTCTTAATGTTCTAGCCGACATCGCTCCAAATGAGGCCCATTGCTCTAGACTTGTTGTTATTGATGGATTATCAATAATTGCATTAACAACTTTTAAAGCTCTATCAGTTTTTGGCATAGGTAAATGAAGAGCTTCTTCTGGAGCTGAGCTAATTTCATTACATATAATTTTCGCAATATTCTCTTGATCTGATGTTAGCATTTGTTGTTTATCCCATTCTGTTGCTCTAAGAGCAAGAGCTCTAAGCACCTCACTCATCGGAATTACTCTCGAACTTTTAGGCATCTCATCACATAAGCATGGCAATATAAAAATAACCCAACCAGTTACTAATCCACTTATGCGAATTTTATGAGATATATTTGGAGGGATCCATCCTGCTCTATTAGACGGAAGTACCCATGATCCATCAGGAGTACTTACATGTACAAGTCCGGACTCAATACAAAATATTTTACCTCGTGAATGATCATGCCAGTCAGTTTCTTGATTACTTATTTTGTTTTCACTATCAGAAGTATTTCCACCTTTTATAGCTATTATTGAAGGTCCATCAAGCCACTGGCCATAAATTGATATTTCAACTTCAACAACATTTTGGCCGTTTTTCACTATTTATTGTCCATATAATGCTATAATACATTGGTAGAAGTGTGCAATAATTCTACAATAAAATAAACTGTAAAATTAATTTTCTTAATAACATAGCTAAAAACTATAGTATATTAGCTGTGCTTTGATTATAAAATATATAAATTATGCAGACTGATAACACAACAAAGATTGGCTTTTGGAGTCAAAAAAGAACAATAGTTGCGTTAGCAATAAGCTTGCTAGCATTAGCTGAAATTGTTGACTTAACAATCGTAGCAGTTGCTATTCCTCAAATCATGGGGGCAATAGGAGCAAATGTTGAAACTATTGCTGATGTAACTACAGTATATATTGTTACCGCTGCAATTTTTATACTATTATCGGGTTTAATTATAGAAAAATATGGCATTAAAAGAGTTGCTTTAGTTTCATCTGTAATTTTTGGTATATCATCTATTATGTGTGGTTTATCAACATCTCTAGCAGAAATGATTGTATTTAGAGCTTTTCAAGGTATGGGAGGAGCATTTTTACCATCAGTAGCTCAAACATACATCTCTACAAATTTTAGAAATGAAGAATACAATAAAATGATGACTGTATATAGCATGGTTATCGTTATGGGTCCGATTATTGGGCCTGTACTTGGTGGTGCTATTTGTGAAAACATGTCATGGGAATGGATTTTCTATGTAAACGTACCTCTTTGTATAGTTGCTTTTGTGATCATTTTCTTCATGATGGATGCAACTAAAATTAAAAAAATCAAAATAGACTATATTAGTTTTGGCTTTATGGCTATTGGTGTTGGATGTCTAGAACTTTTTATTGATAATGGAAATACTAATGGTTGGTTCTCTTCTATAGAAATGATTATACTTTTGAGTATATCTATTGTTTCACTAGGATTTTTTATTTGGAGAGGTTTAATATATTCTTCCGTAGTAAAATTTAGAATATTTAAAAATTTCAATTTTATCCTAGCATGTTTTTTATGTTTTATGTTTGTATTATTGTTTTCTGCTGCTATGGCATACTTACCAACAATGCTACAACAAGTATATGGTTATCCTGTTGATTTAGCAGGTTATATTACTGCTCCTAGAGGAGTTGCTGCAATTTTTGGCTCTGTAATAACTCAAAACTTCTTAGTAAAAAAACTAGGTGTTAGAACTACTATCAGCTTAGGAATGCTTACATTTGGAGCATCTTGTCTAATGCAAGCAAGCTTCTCACCGACAGCAAGTGAGTTTGACATAGTCTTAACTACCGCTATTCAAGGACTTGGAATGATGATGTTTTTTGTTCCATTTATGAGCATACTTGTCGTTGGAGTAGCTGATGAAGATATGGGAGATATGTCTGGTTCTTTTAACTTTTTCAGGAATTTTGGTAGTTCCGTGGGTACTGCTTTTGTGGCGACTTTTATATCAAGAAATCAACAAACCACATATCAAGAATTATCACAAAATATTTCATATATGAATAATAGCTTTCAAGCTTGGACAAATACATTACCGATCGCAAATAATACAGAAGCCATAGCTATAGCAAAACAACAAATACTGCATCAAAGCAGTTTATTAAGCTACGTTAACTCTTTTTATGTTGTAGGTATTCTTAGCCTCTTATTAGCTATAGTACCATTTTTATTAAAAGAACCTCCTAAGGACGCTGCTGTTCCAGCAATGCATTAATTTTATTATAGGAATAATTTAAAATGTCAGAAGAAAAAATACTTGATACTCAGATACCGGAAAAAAAGCAAGAACAGAATGTGAAAAAAGAATCAAAATTTTCACCTAAGAAAATAGCTATTGGACTTGGTATAATTACTTTAACAGCACTTAGTATCTATGGGTACTATAAATATAATAAAATTTTTCCAAATACTGATAATGCATATGTAAATGCTGATGTAATTAACATATCACCCAAGGTTGGTGGATATATTGAAAAAGTTTATGTACAAAACAACCAGTATATACATAAAGGTGATAAGCTAGTACAAATAGATCCTAAAGACTATCAACTACAAGTTGCAAATGCAAACGCAAAAATTATTCAAGCTAAAGGGCAATTAGCTGTAGCCCAAGAGCAAGTAAGTGTTGCAAAATCAAATCTCACCAAAGCTCAATCATCGCTTGATACAGCTACAAGTATGGCTGATAGATATATAAAACTCTATAAAGAAGATGCAGGATCTCTACAAGATGCTCAAAAATACATAAATCAAAAAATACAAGCAGAAAAAGCTAAGGATGAAGCATATTCATCTCTTAAACAAGCTCTTGTACAAGTAGAAATAGCAAAAGCTCAAGTTGGTGCTGCAAAAGTTGGATACGATAATGCTAGCCTAAATCTAAGCTATACAACTCTTATTGCTCCAGACGATGGTTATGTTTCAAACCTAAAAATATATAAAGGGCAACTTGTTTCTACTGGACAACCATTATTTGGTTTCATTGATAACAAAACGTGGTGGATAGATGCCAACTTTAAAGAAACTGATCTTGATAGAATCAAACCTGGACAATCAGTAAAAATTGAACTAGATATGTATAGTCATACTTATACAGGTACGGTAAATAGTATTAGCTACGCAACTGGTTCGGTATTTTCACTGCTACCTCCTGAGAATGCTACTGGTAACTGGGTTAAAGTTACGCAACGCTTTCCAGTAAAAATAGTACTAAAAAATGACCCTAAATATCTTTTGAGGGTTGGCGCCAGTGCAACAGTAAAAGTAGATACTTTATAAGGTTGCTACTATGATTAAAAATAAAATTATTACATCAGTATTGATTACAACGACATTCTTAATATCTAGTTGTAGTTTTTTCGATCCAAAATATGAAAGACCTAAAGTTAAAGCACCAGCTCTTTGGAATAGCCAAGATAAGAATGTCGAAATAACGAAAAACTGGAATCTTACAAAAATTGCATGGTGGAGAGAGTTTCACGATCCAGTATTAAATAACCTTATAACTACAGCACTAAAAGATAACAATAAATTACAAGTTTCTATAGGAAATATCCTCCAAGCTAATGCAGAAATAAATAAAGCTAACTATGGTTGGTTACCTACAGCAAGTGTTGGAGGTGGCGGATTTGTAGCTCAAGCTTTTGATATTAATTCAAATTCAAGCATACCTCAACTTAACAATGTTGGTACCCAAACTGCTGGTGGCTCTTTAGTAGGTATAATCCCTAGTTATACAATAAATATTGCTAGACAGTTTAAATTAGGAGAAATTTCTAGATTAAGTAAAAAGATGCAAGTCAACCTTAAAAACACTACTAGACTATCAATCATAAGTCAGGTTAGTGCTGCATATTTCTCATTAATTACAGCTCAAGAACAATTAAAATTACAAACTCAAATGGTCAATCAACTTGAATTACTTTTCTATTATGCTGAAAATCAGCATAAACTTGGGGCAACATCTCCAATGTTAGAAGAGGTCATAAGACAACAGCTTGAAGCTCAAAAAGGGAAAGTGGCTATGATCAAAAATGATATAGTTCATTTCCAAAATACTCTCAAAATACTAATGGGAAGAAATCCTGGCAAGATAGTAACGTCAAGAACACTTAATGATATAAATGCAGATATTAAAGTGCCTGTTAATTTGCCATCTCAAGTATTAGAAAATAGACCTGATGTGGCTATTGCTGAATATAAGTTACAAACAGCCAATGCAAATATAGGTTTAGCTCGATCTCAATTCTTCCCAAGCATAGATCTAACAGGAACTTTTGGAAACGCAACCCTTGCCCTTGGAGAGCTTGCAACCATGAATGCTTGGGCATGGGCAGCTGAAGCTGTAGCAGCTGTACCAATATTTAATTTGAGCATTCTTGCAGATAGTGATAAAGCTAAAGCACAATTCTACCAAGCATATTATGACTATATTAGTACTCTACAAAAAGCATTCCAAGATGTTGATGATACTCTATCTGAAAGATCTGCAAATGAAAAAAATTATATGAAACAAACAGTTTCTCTGAAATCAACAGAAAGACAAGAAAGTATATTCTCTAAAAAGTATAGTTCTGGCGCTATTAGCAAAGCACAGTATACAGGTATTACTCTTAATGTACTTTATCAACAAATGCAGGTAAATCAAGCAAAGCTAAAATCTTTGATAAGTATTGTCAATCTATACCAAGCTCTAGGTGCTGGTTATAATGTTGATAACTACATAGATCCTCATTATGATAACCCTGCTTTTGATAAGTAGTGACCTTTCAATAACCTAAACACATTATCTTAGTAATAAATAATTTGTTGTTATGATAAAATCTCTCAAAATTAAAATCTTAGTTAAAGGTAATCTAATATGAAAATAATAAAAAATTTTATTGCAAAAGAGTATTCTAAAAAATTAATAGAATGGTTAAAAAAAATTTGTATAAACTATCCTGCTGAAGGTTTTGTGATTGGCATTAGTGGTGGCATAGATTCAGCAGTAGCAGCATCTTTAGCAGTTAAAACTGGATTACCTACAACAGCACTAATACTACCATCAAAAAATAATCAAGATCAAGATATGAAAGATGGACTAGAGCTCATTAAAAATCTTGATATAGAACATCATATTGTTCCAATACAACCTGCTTATGATACATTTATAGAGTCAACTTTTAACTTCACAAACTCACAAAATGACCGCCAACATGTCATCAAAGGTAATGCTCAAGCTCGTCTTAGAATGATGTATTTATATGCATATGCTCAACAAAATAACAGAATTGTCATAGGCACAGATAATGCCTGTGAATGGTATATGGGTTACTTTACAAAATTTGGGGATGGCGCAGCAGATATACTACCTCTTGTTAATCTTAAAAAATCACAAGTCTTCGAGTTAGGCAAATATCTCAAAGTTCCACAAAATATTATAGATAAAGCTCCATCTGCAGGTCTATGGCAAGGTCAGACTGATGAAGATGAAATGGGTGTCACATACAAAGAAATCGATGATTTCCTAGATGGTAAAGAAGTCTCAGAGAAAGCACTTGAAAGAATAAACTTCTGGCATAATCGTAGTCATCACAAAAGATCTATAGCTTTTACACCAGACTTTTGATAAAACTCTCAAAATTATATTTGACTATAATTAAAAATCTAATATATCATAACTAAAAAGAATCAACTAGAAATTATAATGAAAAAGCTATTTATAATATCTCCTTTTTTACTGTCGCTTGTTGCTTGTGCTCACTTAGGCAATAGTGACAAAATGACAGAGCTCTATATTGATAAGAAAGCTCCTGATATTCAAGATATAAATTTCAATAAATCAGGTACTCTTCCAGCAAATGTAGAAAATCAAAGTTATTACAACGTTATAACTTCTGGCTCTGCAATAACTAATTGTAGTGTTTTTGACTATGGTAGTAAAACAATCGATGAACCAGGAAAAAATCAAATATTTATAGGTGATGCACGCGATTGGGACATTGTTAGAATTGATTGTCGCAAAAATCATGGCAAAGGTAAAGCTGGCGAGAAATATAACCTAGAAATTAAAGTGTTTGTAGATGATACTACATATTATGCTTCAACAGAAATTGTACATGCTTAGTATTTCAAATAATTTTCTCTAAAATCTTTTAATCAGTCGATTTTGGCTAATTACCTGTAGATGACTAAAACAAGTTAACTTTCATAATTGGCTACCACTATAGTGGAAATAGATTTGTTTAGATAATAGAAATATTTACTCAAAAAATTTCTTGGCATAATCTTTGACATTATCAAACCAAGTCTTACTCTTAGGTGAATGTTTACTTTGATAATCTTCACCTAAACTATCTGCAAACTTTTCTAATAGTTCTTTCTGTTCAGAGTTTAGATTAATAGGAGTTTCAACGACTACTTTACAAAGGAGATCCCCTCTTCTTTGCCCTCTGAGAGACTTCATTCCTCTTTCTCTTAAGCGAAATACTTTATCAGTCTGAGTTTCTGGTACGACTTTAAGTACCACTTCACCATCAAGAGTTGGAACCTTTATTTCACCACCTAGACAAGCTTTTGTGAAACTAATTGGCATTTCACAATATAGGTTCATATCTCTTCTTTCAAAGATTTTATGATCCTTAACTAAAATTTGGACATACAGGTCACCATTCATTGAACCGTTAGATCCTGAACCACCCTCACCTTGTAGCCTAATTCTATCACCACTGTCTACACCTTCAGGTATCTTAACTTTGATAGTTTTTTGTTTCTTAACTTTACCACTACCATAACAATCATCACAAGGATCAGCGATACTTGCACCTGTACCATTACATACAGGACAAGTTTGCTCAAAAGCAAAGAAACCTTGCTGCCTTCTAATTGTTCCTTGTCCATGACAAGCATGACAGGTTGTTTTAGTTTTTGACTTAGAGCCTGTACCATCACAACTATCACAAGATTCCATCCTTGGTATATTTATCTCTTTTTCTACACCAAAAAAAGCCTCTTCTAAAGAAATCTCGATAGTATATTCTAGATCACTACCTCTAGATGCTCTAGATCTACTAGATCCGCGGGAAGCACCTCCAAAGAATGTATCAAAAATATCCTCAAAACCTCCAAAGCCACCTGCGCCACTAGCTCCGCCTTGCTGATTAACTCCAGCATGACCAAACTGATCATACCTAGATCTTTTACTATCATCACTTAGTATTTCATAAGCTTCAGAGATCTCTTTGAATTTTATTTCTGCTTCTTTATCATCAGGATTACGATCTGGATGGTATTTCATCGCAAGCTTTCTGTAAGCTCTTTTAATCTCAACACCTGAAGCTGTTTTAGATACATTTAAAATTTCATAATAGCATTTTTGTTGCATTTTACCTAACCTAAAAATTTTGGACAGAATATTATAACAAAAAGAAAAGTGTGGATAAACCACACTTTGTTGACTTATTCAGATTTTATTTATTTTTTGTCGTCTTCAACATCTTCAAAATCTGCATCGACAACATCATCATCTTTTTTTGGCTCTTCAGCTTGAGCGCCACCTTGAGCGCCTGCAGCTTGAGCTTGTTCAGCATATGCCTTTTGAGCAATTGGTGAGAACACTTCTTCTAGAGCTTTTGTTTTAGCATCAATTGCTTCTTTATCATCGCCTTTCACTACAGATTCTAGATCTTTACAAGCTTCTTCTACTTTCTCTTTTTCTTCTGCAGTTACTTTATCTCCTAACTCAGCTAGAGCCTTTCTAGAGCTATGAATTAAGTTATCTGCTGTATTTCTTGCAGATACTAACTCATGGAACTTTTTATCTGACTCGGCATTAGCTTCAGCATCTTGTACCATTTTTTCGATATCCTCTTCAGATAATCCACTAGATGATTTAATTACTATATTTTGCTCTTTACCAGTAGCTTTATCTTTAGCAGATACATTTAAGATACCATTAGCATCTATATCAAAAGTAACCTCAATTTGTGGCATACCACGTGGAGCTGGTGGAATATCTGCTAAGTCAAATCTGCCTAAAGATTTATTTGCAGAAGCCATTTCACGCTCACCCTGAAGCACATGTATAGTTACTGCAGGTTGGTTATCTTCAGCAGTAGAAAATGCTTGCGACTTCTTAGTAGGAATCGTAGTATTTCTCTCAATAAGCTTAGTCATAACACCACCCATAGTCTCAATACCTAAAGAAAGTGGAGTCACGTCTAGTAAAAGCACATCTTTAACGTCGCCCGCTAATACACCACCTTGAATAGCTGCACCAACTGCTACAGCTTCATCAGGGTTTACATCTTTACGTGGCTCTTTACCAAAAAACTCTTTTACTTTCTCTTGTACCAGAGGCATACGAGTTTGTCCACCAACCAATAGCACCTCAGTAATATCAGACTTACTTAAACCTGCGTCCTCAAGAGCTTTTTTACAAGGCTCTAAAGATCTGATTACTAAGTCAGAAACTAAAGACTCAAACTTAGCTCTAGTCACTTTAATATTTAAGTGCTTAGGTCCTGTAGCATCTGCTGTGATGTAAGGTAAGTTAACATCAGTTTGTTGAGCTGATGATAGTTCAACCTTAGCTTTTTCAGCAGCTTCTCTTACTCTTTGTAAAGCAAGCTTATCATTATGAAGATCTATACCTTGCTCTTTTTTAAACTCATCAATTAAGTAGTTCATTAAGGCAACGTCAAAATCTTCACCACCTAAGAAAGTATCACCATTTGTTGATAATACTTCGATTTGGTTATCGCCATCAACATCAGCAATCTCGATAATAGAGATATCAAATGTACCACCACCTAGGTCATATACCGCTACAGTTTGCTCACCTTTCTTAGACTCTACACCATACGCTAGCGCAGCAGCTGTTGGCTCGTTAATAATTCTTTTAACTTCAAGACCTGCAATTTTACCAGCATCTTTTGTTGCTTGTCTTTGACTATCATTAAAATAAGCAGGTACTGTAATCACAGCTTCTGTAACTGGTTCACCTAAATAATCTTCTGCTGTTTTTTTCATCTTTCTTAGAACTTCAGCAGATACTTGTGGTGGAGCCATTTTCTTGCCATCTTTAGTAGCAACCCATGCATCACCATTGTCAGCTTTAACTACTGCATAAGGCACTTTCTTTTTAATATCATCTTGAACAGCTTTATCATCACATTTGCGACCAATCAGTCTTTTGATAGCAAAGAATGTATTATCAGGGTTAGTTACCGCCTGTCTTTTAGCTGCCTGACCCACTAATATTTCACCACTATCAGTATACGCAACAACTGAAGGTGTAGTTCTATGACCTTCAGCATTTTCTATAACTTTAGCACTCTTACCATCCATGATAGCAAGACAAGAGTTAGTAGTTCCTAAATCTATTCCTATAATTTTTCCCATGAAAACTCTCCTGTATTATTTTGATTTTATTTTTAAACTTTTTTCAATCTCGACTTATAGATGGGTATCTCTATTAGCTTTTCAAGTATTTTTTTAATTTTTTACTATAACCACTTTAGCTGCTCTAACTACACGACCATTTAGCATATAACCTTTTTGAAATACATCAAAAATGATATTATCTTCAAGTTCTGGGTTAGGGATCATAGCCATTGCTTCATGAACATTTGGATCAAACTTCTCACCTTTTGGATCTAACTCTTCTAGACCATTTTTCTTAAGTGTATCTACAAGCATTTTAGAAGTTAATTCTATACCTTCCTTCATAGCAACAGCCTCTTCAAGTTTAACCTCATGCTTTAATGCTTGCTCAATACTATCAATTACTGGCAAAAGCTCTTTGGCAAACTTTTCTACACCAAACTTGCGTGCATTAGAAATATCCCTTTCAGCTCTTTTATGAATATTTTCCATCTCCGCTCTAGCTCTTAAAGCTTCATCTTTGAAAGAATCACAAGTTTTTTCTAACTCTTTGATTGTATCTTTTGCTCTTTCTAACTGTTCTTCTGCAGATAATTCTTCTACAGCTTTACTAGTAGAATCTTGATCTATCTCATGCTCATTATCTAAGACCTGATCTTCAATATTATTTTTTTCTTCTTTACTCATAAAACAACCTTTTATTTTAATCTTGTTAATACTACAATTTGTTAGATGTTTTATACATAGTGATTGTTTTTGTATTTTCAAGAAATTATTGGCATTTTTTTATATGAATATTAGAAAAATAAAAGAGAATTTAAAAAAAATAAGCTTTATTGCACTCTTTATTCTTGTAAGTAGTTGCACAAATGTAACTGCTCAAAGCTATTTATCAAAAAAATATTCAGATAAAGTTGATTATAAAAAAACTAGTTTCAAGGATCTAAATAATTGGGACACTAGCGATCTACTTATATCTTTTGATACCTTTAAAAAGTCATGTATAAAAATAGTTGATAAAAATAAACCTGAATATGCAAATTGGATAAATATTTGCCATAAGGCGATGGATACTAAAATAGAAACAAAAGATCAAGCAAAGACTTTTTTTGAACAAAACTTCACTCCATACCAAATAATATATAAGAGTAAAGATACTGGAACATTCACAGGATACTACGAACCTACCATAAAAGGTAGCCTAGTAAAAACTCTACAATACACTGTACCTATTTATAGAACACCTGATGACTTAGTCAAACGTCCCAAAGGCGATGATAGTTTTTCTTTTGGTAGATATAAAGATGGCAAATTTGTCCCTTATTACACGCGCGCAGAAATATCAAATGGTAACCTACTAACCAAAAAAGATGTATTGGTATGGGTTAAATCAAAAATTGATAGAACCTTTTTGCAAATACAAGGCTCAGGAAGGATCGAGACTGATAGTGGTGATATCTTAGTTGGTTACGATAGTCAAAATGGACATGAGTATAAACCTATAGGAAGATATCTACTTGATAATGGCTACATGAGTAGAGATGAAATGTCAATGCAAGCAATTAAAGCTTGGCTAAACAAAAATAAAGACAAAATTGATGATGTTCTGAATTATGATCCGTCTTTTGTATTCTTTAGATATGTAGATCGCAAAAATGCAGTTGGTGCTCAGGATGTTGAATTAACCCCTGGTTATTCCCTGGCTATTGATGACAGATACTATCTATATGGAGTTCCTCTTTGGCTAGAAACTGATTACTACGAAGATAATCATCATGACACTAAATCTCTTGATCGATTAATGATAGCTCAAGATACGGGAGGTGCGATTCGAGGACCTATTCGAGGTGATGTATTCTGGGGACATGGCCAACAAGCTGAATTCAACGCTGGACATATGAATAATCAAGGTAAACTATGGATTCTGTTACCAAATGAATAACACTAAACATTTTAACACTATTATCATTGGTGCTGGAATTTCTGGCATATCCCTAGCACAAAAGCTATCTCAATCAAATATAGACCACGGTCTATTTGAGCCAAATAAAATCGGAGGATGCATAGACTCACAGAAATATAAAGATTTTTGGCTTGAAATGGGCGCACATACAATATATAACTCTTACAACGAGACTATAGATTATATTCGCAACAACTCTCTCAAGCAGAACATCCAGCCAAGAAGAAAAGCCCCATTCCTATTTGTACAACCTAACAACAAAATTCAAAGTATTTTCACCAATATAAATCCTTTTGTAGCCGCATTTAGTTTCTTAAAAAATAGAAATATCTCAAAAGAAGATAAAACTGTTAGCGAATATGCAATAAAGCTATTTGGCAAAAAAAATTACGACAAAACATTAAAATTTTGTTTTGATGCTGTACTATCTCAAAATAGCCAAAACTTCCCCGTGGAATACTTGTTTAAAAAATATGATAGAGATATCTCTCTACCTCGAAGTTTTACATTCAAAAATGGTTTGTCTGAACTATTTACCAATCAAAAACAAACTGTTATCAAAGAAAAAATTATCAAGATTTCAAAACAAGATACATGGATAGTTGAAACAGACAATGCTAATAGTTATCACTGTGATAACTTATGCATTGCAACACCATGGAATATAACGGAGTCTTTGCTAAAAGATATACTACCAAACATAGCAAAACATCAATACAGACCTATCATGTCAATTCTAACAAGTATAGGAATTGTTGCAAATAAAAAATCATTAAAACATATTAAAAATATTGCTGGCTTAATAGGTAAAGACCAGTTCTTTTACTCAGCTGTCTCTCGTGATGTTGTTGATAATCCAAGCTATAGAGCTATAGTATTTCATTGTAAAGATAATTATTCTCAAAAAGAGTTAATGCATAAAATAACAAAGCTTTTGAATATAACTGAGGAAGATATTCTTCATACCTATATAAAACAAAACACATTACCCTGCTATCATCGTAATCATCATATTTTCCTACAAGATTTAGAAAAAGAGCTTTTAGAAATACCTAACTTATATATTACTGGCAATTTTTTTGATAGATTAGCAATTGAAAACTGTATTAGAAGATCAAGCAAAGAAGCCAGTAGACTAATCAAATCTCCCTAAATAAACTGGCTCAAATATACTTAATTCTAGGAGCATAATTCAATGATAAAAACTCTTGCAGTTAATAACTACCGCTCATTACTAAATCTAGTAATACCTCTATCACAACTAAATATTATAACTGGTGCTAATGCAAGCGGTAAGTCAAATCTTTATAAAGCTTTGAGACTACTAGCAGAAACAGCTCAAGGTGGTGTGGTAAACTCACTTGCTAAAGAAGGTGGACTAACCACAACACTCTGGGCAGGCCCTGAAAAAATTTCCAAAGAAATGCGTGAGGGTAAAGCTCCAATACAAGGAGGACCTAAACAAAAAGAGCCTCGTCTACGCCTAGGATTTAGTGATGAAACATTTGGCTATACGATTTCTCTCGGCTATCCCGGCCCGCTAACTGCAACTTCTTTTTCTCTAGATGCTGAAATCAAACGTGAAACAATTTGGGCGGGCGAAACCTATAAACATCCAAGCGCTCTAGTTGATAGGATAGTCATATTATAAAAGTCCGAGAGCAAAAACAATGGCAGGTCATCGAGCAACACTGTCCTAACTATGAAAGTATTTTTACTCAAGCTTGTATATAGATAAAACACCCGAAATTGTAGCCTCGCGTGAGAAAATCAAACAATGGCGTTTTTATGATCATTTTCGCACAGATATTGACACTCCAGCACGAGCTAATCAATTAGGTACTCTTACAACAGTACTAAGTCATGATGACCACGATCTTACTTCAGCATTACAGACAATTATTGATATTGGTGACCGCCAAGCCTTAAATGAAGCTATTGAAGATGCTTTCCCAGGTAGTAGTCTAAATATCAAAAAACATTCTGATGGGCAATTCATCACAGAACTAAGTCAACATGGGCTATTACGCCCATTATCAGCTCGTGAATTCTCTGATGGAACGTTGCGATACTTATTGTTAGCAGCTGCTCTATTTACCCCAAGACCTCCAGAACTTATGGTTCTAAACGAGCCTGAGACAAGCCTACATTCTGACTTGATAGCACCGCTTGCAAGATTGATTGCTAAAGCATCTACTAAAACTCAAATTTGGGTTATCTCACACTCTAAAGAACTGATAGAATGTCTACAACAACTACCAAATCACAACCTAATTGAGATAGAAAAAGAGCTATGACAAACCAAAGTTATTGGTCAAAATCTTCTAAATACTCCAAATTGGAGGTGGCCAGATACAAAATAACTCATACTATAAATTTTCTTCATTAATTTTATTTGCTTATCTTACGTAGACAGTGTACTATATAGACTGCTTAAATTTTTAAAGTACGGCGAGCTTTATAGGTTTGCATAATTAAGAATTTTTTGCAAAAACTGAGTAATTGACAACAATAAATAAAGGAAAAAAGATGAAAACGTTTACTGCAAAACCATCAGATATCAAAAGACAATGGCTTTTGATTGATGCTACAGATAAAACTTTAGGTCGTCTAGCTACTGAAGTAGCAATGATCCTAAGAGGTAAAAACAAGCCAGAATATACTCCTTCTATGGACACTGGTGATTATGTTGTTATCATCAATGCTGAAAAAATAGCTGTAACTGGTAACAAAAGAAAAGACAAAATTTACCACCACCACACTGGATATATTGGCGGTATCAAATCAATCTCTTTTGAGAAGCTAATTGCAACTCATCCAGAAAGAGCTATTGAAAAAGCTGTTAAAGGTATGCTTCCTAGAACTCCACTAGGACGTGCTATGTACAAAAAGTTAAAAGTTTATGCTGGTGAAAATCACCCACATACAGCTCAACAACCTCAAGCTCACAATATTTAATAAAGGATGGTGAAAATGTCAGAATATAATTATGGTACAGGTCGTCGCAAAAGTTCTGTAGCTCGTGTATTTATGAAAAAAGGTACTGGTCAATTTATCGTTAATGGTCTTCCATTAGAGCAGTATTTATGTCGTGAAACAGATTGTATGGTTGTAAAACAGCCTTTAGAATTGACTAACAACACTGAAAACTTTGACTTCAAAGTAACAGTAAAAGGTGGTGGTACTACTGGTCAAGCTGGTGCTATACGTTTAGGTGTTACTAGAGCTCTTATAGAGTTTGATGAAGATTTAAAACCTGCTCTTCGTGAAGCAGGCTTTGTGACTCGTGATCCACGTAAAGTTGAGCGTAAGAAGTTTGGTCTTAGAAAAGCTCGTAGAAGAAGACAATTCTCTAAGCGTTAATTCGTATTTATTACCTTTCTATTATTCTTTTTATTTTTATCACTAGGAGGATAAAATCTTGTTATTGTATACAAAAAAGGATGATATCTATAGCGACATAGTTCGTATAATTCTTCTTATTAAAGGAGCTAATGCGAAGATTATAGATGTTTCTAAAGAAGAAAACTCAAAACACTTAGAAGAACTAAATATAATAACACCTAATGGCAATATCCCTACGCTTAGTACTGATGATTTTGCTGTTTATAGACTAAGTGTTATTATAGAAGCTATAGAAGATTTATATCCTTTTCCTCCAATGTTCCCAGTTTTTCCAAAGCAAAGAGCTAATGCAAGAATATTATTAGAATATGTTAATAAAACATTTCTACAAAATATCATAAAATTGCAAGACTCAAATTTGGCAGAAGAAGAAGCATCTGAGATAAAAGTGAAAATGCAAAAAGATATTATTAGCACTTATAAAACAATTGTCAGTGAAAGAGAGATAAGTGCAGAAAGTAATCCAGATGCACAAAACATCAATGTTTTAACTCTTATTATTACTTTTGTTTTTTATTACTTTATTAAACTTAAGATTTCAATTCCTACAAAAGATAACAACATTATCAAAGAAATCAAAGAGCTTTTGAGTGAAGCTAATTTTATAAAAACGATTAAAGCATAAGGAGCTTGATATGGCTATGCTTAGAGCATATGTAGTCAAAGCCACATACAACTGGCTAGTTGATCACGGATTTACACCATATATTTTGGTTGATACTGAGTATGAGGGTGTAGTCGTACCTAACAACTATATTGATGAAGATAACAAAATACTACTAGACTTGTCTCCTCAAGCTATACAAAACTCAGATATTGGTGATAACCATATTAGCTTTGATGCTACTTTTGATGGTGAACCAATATCCATTAATATTCCTATAGAGTCTGTTTTAGAAGTTTTTTCTAAAGAAACTGAGCAAGGAATGTATGCTCGTGAATTTGGTTACGGAATCAATATTAATGAAGGCGAAGATGATGAGACTGTTAATCCTAAGAAAATAGGCGAAGCAAACTCAGGCAATGTTCTTTCTCTAGATTAATCTTTTCTTTTATCATTATCTACTATACGCTCTAGATTAATAATTATCTCATCTAGCTGCTTAGTGAAAATATCTAAATCTTTATTATCAATATGTCCTAAAGATTTTTGCCAATTTATATTTATAAAATCTTGAGTCCTAACTGAAAACTCCTTTCCTAACTATGTTAAAGTAAAACGTACAACTCTCTTATCTTGTGAATCAATGTAACGTTGCAATAATTTTTTAGATACTAAACTATTAATAGCTCTAGTAATACTCTGAGGCTCACATCTCATATATTTTGATATATCTGACTTTGAAGGTTTATTTAGTGATAAAGTAGCTAGTAAAACAATAGACTCTGTGTAGGTAAAATTTCTTTGCTCCAAATAATTCATGAATATTTTATACCATAAGGCATTAATTCTTCTCCATTGTTGACTCAAATTTGTAAATTTATCTAGTAACATAAAAGATATATATTTTTACCTATAATTATATGAAGCATTGCGTTATATTTCAACCAGTGATAATATGTCTTCGTAATTATCTAACTAGTCTTAAAATATGATCACATTAAATCAAAAACAAATATTACTTGACAAAGCTATCATGCAACAGAAATAACCTTTTTTTATAAAAAATATTGATGCAAATATATTTATATAAATCATAAATTTATATTTTACAAATTTGTAATCGAAAATAATATGACCCAATGTAAATTCATACCGCCCACAACAGAAGAACGATATATCATATCTGATATTCATGGACTTATCATGAGAGATAAAACAATTA
>NZ_WBSX01000090.1 GCF_009823375.1 Francisella noatunensis subsp. noatunensis
CCTCATGTTTTAATCTACCACAAATAAGTTCCGGAGATATCTTCTTTTTTAACAAAGCTATTATTAGCTTTTTAACTTTACAGGATAGCTTATGATTATTTGAAGTTCTGCGGCTTTGATATAGCTTCTGTGCTATCTCAGCATTATAGTCACTATTTATACTAGTGCGATTAAGTTCCTTTTTTATAGCTCTTTCACTATAGCCAATTTTATTGGCTATTTGAGATGTTTGGTATCCTAATTTAAGTAATTCTTCTATACAATATCTATTTGAAAGAGTTAAGTGCTTTGGCATTTTTTAGTTCCTTATCGTTTATTTTAGTTTCGTCAAAACCTAATAAACTATATTTGGAACTCTCTTTCAACTATTTAAAACTTTCAGAATACAATCTAGCTAATAATAGTTCTGGATTAATTGGCAATCTCTGTTCATTTTGATCGCTTGAAGTCGCTATAACTCCATATAGTTGCTTACTCATATATTAGTACCTTTTATATTTATCAACACTATAAGACCTGTAGAAATATTTCTTCGTATCAGTGTTAAAAGTTCGACAGATCAAAAAAAGCTGATAATTAAAGGTCTAGCTAAGAATGAATTTTATAGAATTATTACCTAACATAATTCCACATACATACAGTATATACTATAAAATGGCTATATAGATAAAAATAGGATGGTCAGTTTTGTTATAAGTATATAGATTCGAACTTATTATAACTTACAAATAAAGATAAAAATTTATCTAAAAATCTAAAGACAAGAATGATTGATTTATTTGTTTTTATAAGATTTTAAAACATCAACAATTTTTAATTAGCTATGAAAAGATAGCCATTTCTTCGATGGATATCCTGGAATTTCTTTAGTCAATATAGGTACCATAAATCCTGATGAAATTTCTGAAAGCTTTTTCATAATATCTTTAGCACTATCAACATTATAATGTTTAGTTCCTGAGACAGTATCTAGTGAGTGTATATAGTACGGAATCACTTTAGCATTTATAAGTTTTGTACTCAAAGCATATAATACATTAGCATCATCATTTATGTCTTTAAGTAATGTACTTTGATTTAGGATAATTATGCCATGCTTGTGTATTTCTTTTAAAAGTTCTCTAATATTATTATCTAACTCATTTGGATGATTCACATGTATCACTAATATAGTATCAAGCCTATGCTCTGATAGAATTTTCAAAAGTTTAGTAGTCATTCGCTCTGGTAATACTACAGGTATTCTTGAATGAATCCTAAGTCTTTTGATATGAGGTATCTGCTGGATATTTTCTACAAAAAATTCTAATATTTCATCGTTATTTAAAAGAGGATCACCTCCACTTAATATAACTTCCTCGATACTTTGATCATTTGCTATATATTCAAATGCTTTTAACCAATCTTTTCTACCGGGAATATTTTCTCTATAATCAAACTCTTTGCGAAAACAATAGCGACAATGCACAGCACAGCTTGTTTGTGATACCAGTAGAACTCTACCATGGTATTTATGTAATAGTCCTGGCACTTTATTATAATTTTTTTCATCAAGAGGGTCGCTACTATAGGCTTGATCTATTACCTCTTCATCGATAGTTGGCAAAACTTGTTTGAGCAATGGGTCATTGATATTGCCTTTTTGCATTCTTTCAGCAAATGATCTAGGCACTATCATTTTAAATTTCTTGGTTACATTTAATGAAACTTTGGCTTCTTCACTATCTATTTCCAAAAACTCTAATAATTCTAAAGGTGAATAGAAAGATTCTTTAAGGGCTTTTTTCCAGTCATTAGTAGACATCTATTTATATTTTAAACTAAGATTTTTTTTATCTTCGAATTCTCTCATATAACTATAGATTGTCAATTTGTTTATACTAGAAGATCTGATTGATTGATCAATCTATTCAGAATGTTTTACACCTATATCTGCTAGAATTTTAGATTTAACTTTTAAAAGCTCTTTGATATAAAAATCTTTATTTTCCGCATAACGATATTGAGGTACAAGAATAGAAACACCAAGACTACCTAAAAATGTATTTACAGCTACTGCCGTACTGACTATGCCTTCTATTGTTTTACCATAATCATATTCAACACCATCTTCTCTAATCTTAGCAAGCTTATCAAATAATTCCTTATTAGCAACCTCTTCACCGAAGATATCAATAATTTCTTCATCTGAATATAGTGCTAATAAAGCCCTACCAGAGGCAGTATAATAAATTGGTTTTTCAAGTACGCCTATTCTTGGAATTACTTGTAGCTCCCTATTTGCTATGAAACGGTGCATTATAATAAGATCTGTATTATTAGATTGTGTCAGGGCAACTGTTTCACGTATTTTTTCACTAAGCTTTCTTAATGAGTTTTGTGTCAAAGAAACAATATCTGCATAAGATGATGAAGCTAACTTAAAAATACCTGACCCAAGTAAAATCTTACCAGCACCTTCACTTCTTGTGAATCCTTCTGCTTCAAGGGCAGCAACTATCCTTTGCACTGTAGATCGTGGCAAATCAACTTTCTTTGCTATATCTCCCAAGCTCATCCCACCAGGCTCATCACTAATACTTTGTAGTACATTGACAGCCCTACTAATCACTTGGATTTTTTTTTCATTACTCATAAAAAGTCAATAATTTCAAAGGTTTAACAATATTTTGACTAATAATAACTTTTTTTATATGAATTACCAAAATATTATTATATCATTTTACAATACAGTGTATCATATAATTGTTTTCAGGAAAGTTACATAAATATTTATCCCCACAAACAACATTTAAAAAAAGTCTCATCCGAATAAGGAGCTTGATATGCCTGTAATTACTTTTGATGGTTTACTAATCTCTCCAATAATATTATTTTTGGCTATTGCAGCAATATTGACTATCACTACAAATCTAGCAATACCCAAAATCATACATGACTATATAGATCTTAAATTGTCTTGGTTTAACCTTGCATTATTTATCTGTTATTTAGGCTTAAGCATGCTACTAATAGGAAACTAAAATGCCAAATAAAAAAACTAAAACGGCTATTAGCATTATTATAATTTGCCTTGCTTTATTATCACTATATTCAATCTGGAGATATTATTTATATTCACCGTGGACAAGAGATGGTCGAATTAGAGCCAACATTATCACTATTGCACCAGATGTTTCTGGGTTTGTAACCAAAATATATGTATCTGATAACCAAAAAGTAAAAAAAGGACAATTAATCTTCACTATAGATAGAGATAGATATACAGCAACTCTAGATGAAAAAGAAGCTGAGCTTAAGCATGCTATAATGCTATGGGAGCTAGCTGATCGCCAATATCAACGTAGAGAACAACTTGGCAAAGATGGTTCAATAAGCCTTGATACACTTGATGAATATCATATGCAAGTGAAACTAAAAAAAGCCGATCTTGAAAAAGCAAAAGCTGAAGCTAGACTTGCAAAGATTAATCTAGACAGAACAAGTGTCTATGCCCCAGCTGACGGCACCATAAACAATATTGAGCTACGACAAGGAAACTATGTTGTAGCAGCAAAACCAGTAATGTCTTTAGTTGAAGCTAATTCTTTCTATGTGACAGGATATTTTGAAGAAACCAAACTACCTAATATAAAAATTGGCGATAAAGCAAATACTGAATTAATGAGTGGTGGAGAGCTGCTACATGGACATGTAATAAGTATCGGTAAAGCAGTAGCTGATAACAATACAGATGTAAACAGCCAACTATTACCTAAAGTACAGCAGACCTATGACTGGGTAAGATTATCTAAGCGAATACCTGTTAATATAGCTCTAGATGTGATACCTAAAAGTGTCAACTTAATATTCGGTATTAACGCAACGGTAACAATACAATGATACAAAAGATATTAGATGAGCTACCAACAATTATAAATAAAGAAAATGCCATCTATACAATTAAGGGCTGTATATCTTTGACTATGGCTCTATATATCTCGATGAGTCTAAACTTGGATAAGCCAATGTGGGCTATGATTTCTACACTATTTTTACAAACTCGACCAGAGACTGGTTTTATTATTGAAAAAGCTCTCTTATTAATAGCTGTATCTTTTATTGGAGTGTTTGTTGGCTTTTTAATAGTCACATTTTTTTTGCCTTTTCCTGTATTAGCGCTGATAGCTCTATGTATATTTATATCTATATCTATATTCTTCTCTGCCAATATGTCTCACCCAAACTTTATCTATGCTTTAGCTCTAGCAAATGTTACCTGCATAATAATTGTTTTTTACTCTATAGCTAATCCTATACTCACTACCGAAGAGACTGTTTTTCATACAGGATTCTCTCGTGTAACTGAAATATCTATTGGCTGTATTTGCTCATGTTTTGTAAATTACTATATATTCCCAGTCAAAATACAAAAAACATTAAAAAATCACTCTAATAAAGTACTTAACCTTACTACTGCATATATACAAGAAATGTTTTCCACACAGGATCTTATAAATAATCAAAAGTATAATTTAAAAGTTGAAGGAATTCTTAATAGCCTTGTAGCTCTTGATAATGACTTAAGTGCTACAAAATATGAAAACCTAGATAAGAGTAATTATCTTATATTTTCAAATGCTGTAGTCGAGCTAATAGAAGCCGTACACTCATTAAGAAAAAGTTTAGCTAAAACAAAAAATAATCCTACCTTACAAAATCACTTAAAGACAATCGCTTGTAGTTTAAATAATGTTGATAGCTTAAATGATAATCTTAAAGTTATATCTGAAAATCAAAAATTAACTAAAGTCATAACAAAAATTATCAATTTAGTATCTAGTTATAAAAATTTAGAACTCGTAAGTAATCAAAATAATATCACATATAGCTTCATAAGATACACCAATCCGATTGTCACACTAATAGCTACGGCTAGGACTGTAAGTCTACTCTTCGTTATGTACTATATATGGGTTAGTACGGATGGCAACTCAAGCTTGCTGATGATGATTATTTTGCCTTGTGTATTATCCCAACTTTTTATATCAGCTCCTAATCCTACTGATGCAATTGGAAAAAACATCATAGGCATAATAATATCTATACCAATAAGCATCTTTATAACTTTAAATTTAGTCTCACAAGCTGTTGGGTATTTTGAGCTATTGATTTTAATTTTATTAATTGTCCTAATTATTCCTATAGTCACACTCAATATCCCCAAATTACAGATGTATAGTCTTGGATTTTATTTAGGGTTTGTATCTATGGTTCAGCCAAGTAATCATATGAGTTTTGAAATCACTTCATCATTTACTATAGCTATGAGCTCAATTGTTGGATGTACAGGTCTTTGGTTAGCATTTAAACTATTTCCACTTACTCCTTATACTCTAAGTAGAAAAGTTGCTATTAAATCTATAATCAAAGATACACAAAAACTCAAAAAGCATGAAATTTCAAAAGAATATTATCAAGCAAGCTTAATCAAAAAGATTCTTAGTGTGTATAGAAATAGAAAAGATGATCAATCATCAGAAAAGGATATTGAATTTGCTTTACAAAGTCTTACAAAATGTTACTAATTTATATTAACTATCTGAAGATTTTATACAAATAAATTACACTTATAGCCACTATACTTACGGATATTTATCACACCTGTATCGAATATTAAATACTGACCTTTGATACCTATAAGCTTTGCATCAATTATTGGATCTTTATCTAGGTTAAATGACTTGATTTTTGTAGGATACTCAAGCACATGGTAATTTATAGTTTGAATATTACCCTCTACAGCTTCAACACTATTATCACCATATTTAGCTTTGATTTGAGCTATTTTCTTACTAGATTTTTCTATCAATTCTTCTCTTAAACTCGCAAAATCCACTCTAGAATCTGGTTCTCCTTGAAGCATTTTTCGCCAGTTGGTTTTATCTGAGATATGCTCTTTAATAGCGACTTCAACTAAGCCTGATATTAATCTAGTCTCTACAGCAAAGATTGGTATCGCTTGACTAGCTCCCTGATCTATCCAACGTGAAGGAATATTTTTAAGCTTTGTAATCCCCACTTTGATATCTCCTGTATTTGATAGATATACAATGTGAGTTTTCATACAGTTTTCTTCGCCCCAATTAGCATCTCTACAAGTCCCTGCTGCAAAATGACATAATTCAGGCTTAACGATACAAATATCACACTCTGGTAGCTTCCTCATACACATAAAGCAGTAGCCTTGAGAATAGCTTTTTTTAGTTTTAATACCACAAGATACGCAGTTTATTTCATTTAGAAACTCAATTTTTAAATTCTTTCCAATCAAATCATTTATAGAGATATAATCTAACTCATAACGAGCATTATTATCACTATCTAATAATGCTTTCATTTTATGTAAATTTATAGTTTTATTCATCGATACTTTTTTATAGTCTTAAGTTGTCTTTTAGGATAGCAGACTTTAAAACTAGTTAAAATGCTAGTTATTATTAGATATAATCAAATTAACTGTCTTCTGATATGAATGTAAGATTAGATAAATGGTTATGGGCTGCTAGATTCTACAAAACTAGAGCTCTTGCAAAAAAGCTATCGAAGGTGGTAAAGTCCACTTTCAAAGACAAAAAACAAAAGTTAGCAAAACTGTAAATATTGGTGATGAATATCAAATTCAACAGTCATATATTAAAAAAATAATAATTGTTGAAGCTCTCGATGAAGTTAGAAAATCAGCTACTAAAGCTCAAAAACTCTACACAGAAACACAACAAAGTATCGAAAAAAGAGAAAAAGAAGCAATTATCAGAAAAACAGCTAACTTATTAAGCCCAGAAAAGCCTACAAAAAAACAGCGTAGGCAGATAATTTAAAAGCTAGATTGTATTCTCAATGTTTATAGAGATACCAAAATGTACTTCATTAGGTGTCAAGTAATTTAAACATTTCTTAGGTCTATTATTCAAGTCTATCTGTAACTTTCTAATGTATTGATGAGATATATTGTTAAAGTTAGTACCTTTAGGTATAAATTGTCTGATATACCTATTCATGTTTTCATTAGTACCTCTTTGCCAAGGACTGTATGGATCAGCAAAGAATACTTTGATGCCAGTCTTGCTAGTTAGCTTCTTATGTTTAGCAAACTCTTTACCATTATCAAATGTAGCTGTTAATATTTTATGACCATTAGATACTTTGTACAATATTCTATTGATTGAATTAGCTGTTCTATCTATAGACTTGGCTAAAATAGTAAATCTGCTAGCTCTATCGACCATTGTTACAATAGCACTTTTATGGTCTTTACCAACAATAGTGTCACCTTCAAAGTGATAAAGATTTTTTCTATTAGCACTGCTAGGTCTTTCAGAAATACTCGCTCTATCCTTTATCTTAACTTGTTTAGAGTCACCTTCTTTTTTGTATTTATATTG
>NZ_WBSX01000091.1 GCF_009823375.1 Francisella noatunensis subsp. noatunensis
CCTCATGTTTTAATCTACCACAAATAAGTTCCGGAGATATCTTCTTTTTTAACAAAGCTATTATTAGCTTTTTAACTTTACAGGATAGCTTATGATTATTTGAAGTTCTGCGGCTTTGATATAGCTTCTGTGCTATCTCAGCATTATAGTCACTATTTATACTAGTGCGATTAAGTTCCTTTTTTATAGCTCTTTCACTATAGCCAATTTTATTGGCTATTTGAGATGTTTGGTATCCTAATTTAAGTAATTCTTCTATACAATATCTATTTGAAAGAGTTAAGTGCTTTGGCATTTTTTAGTTCCTTATCGTTTATTTTAGTTTCGTCAAAACCTAATAAACTATATTTGGAACTCTCTTTCAACTATTTAAAACTTTCAGAATACAATCTAGCAGCAATTAAATCTATGATACAATTACAAAAATTTCTTTGAATTTTAAAAGTTTAATAATGAGATTTATATTTAGACACATTTTTTTATTTAACACTGTTATTTGTTTTATTGCGTTAGTCGCAGTGGTGTTCACAATTATTGGCTTAGGATGGAAACCATGCCCTATGTGCCTGATACAGCAACTATGTGTACTTTGTACAATGATATTTAGCATTCTAGGGCTGATAAAAAATAGTTCAAAAGGATTCAGTACAATAGTACAACTAGCAATTATCTTGATTATTGTTGTAGGTTGCTATATAGCTGCCGATCAAGCTTACTTACAGTACTTCTCCTCAACAATATCAGATGATCCTACAGGCTGTGGCGCTATTAGTAACCCTTTCCTAATTGATGCTACAAAATCATTAACAGGAACTGTCAGTAGCTGTACTAGCATTGCTGAAGAGATCTCTGGTGTTAGTTTGGCTGTATATAGTTTGATATTTTTCATTTGCTTATTAGTCATAAATTGTGTCAGTTTATTTGGTAAGAATATTTAAAAAATAGTGGGATATAACGGTGGATTTTAAAAAAACTTTTTTAGACCTTAAAGAGAAAATTAATTCTAATAAGAAAAACTACTCAATTTTTGTACTGGCAACTATTGTTGTAGCTTGGCTCATACTCGGTAAACTTGGAATATCGCTAGCAATTGTCTACTTTATTTTTCAAGTTAAATATATTAAAACAAAACTCTCTTTACTCAAAAATAAACGCACTGCTTCAATAGCAGTTGTAGTAGCGACATTAATCCTTTTTGGGGCTATTTTTGGTTTTGCTGAATTTATTCAAAGCATGATAAAAAAAGGTATGGCTTCTTATGTACCTCAACCTGTAGCTGTAACATCTTCTGTTGTAGAAAAGACCGACTGGAAACAAGTCATAAACACTATTGGTGAAGCACAAGCTATCCAATCCACCGAGATTTCTTCTCAATCTGGTGGTATTGTAAGTGAAATCAATTTCAAAAGTGGACAAAAGGTTAAAGAAAGTGATCTTTTATTCAAATTAGATACTAGTCAACTAAAAGCTAGTCTAGAAGAAGCACTATCAAACCTTAAACTTGCTGAAATCACAAAAGATCGTTATAACAAACTTGTAGAACAAAGAGCAACTTCAAAAGAATCTGCTGACAAGGCTAACGCTGATTACTTATCAGCATTAGCACAAGTTCAAAATATAGAATCTCAAATTGGCTTCAAAGAGATTAGAGCACCATTCGACGGCAAGATAGGTATTAGAAACATAAGCTTAGGTCAATATTTCAACAACGGCGATAATGCTGCTACACTTACCAAAATTGATCCTATATTTATTACACTCCCTGTACCACAAAACAAAGTTAGTATGATTAGCGTTGGTCAAGAAATTAACTTCTATTCTGACTCATACCCAGGAGAAACATTTACTGCGAAGATAACAGCTATAAACTCTTTTATTAATGATTCAAATAGATCCATAACCGTTCAGGCAACATACCAAAACTCACACCACAAAATAGTCCCAGGAATGTTTTTAACTGTCCATGTTAGTCTACCTGTTAAGAAAAACTCTATTGTAATTCCTAGAAATGCGGTTTCATATAGTCTTTACGGTCAGTCAGTATTCACACTTGAACCCGTGATGAAAGATGGCAAGCCTGTTATGGCATCTTATACATCTACTGCTGATGGTGGTATGAAAACAGTTGATACTGACAAAACACTATATAAAGTAGGGCAAGCTAATGTTGAAGTCTTAGAAACTAGAAATAACTTAGCACTAGTCAAAGGCTTAGAACCTGGTACTACCATTATCACATCAGGACAAAATAAAGTGCATAAAGGAATGGATGCAATACTGAACAATAGTGTAAAGATTGATAACAATATATATAATCAGGGAATCCAGTAATGCGTTTAATTGATCTCTTTATTAGAAGACCTGTTCTATCTCTTTCAATAAGCTTTATGATTATTGTTGTAGGAGTAGGTTCATTTTTTCAATTACAAATTAGACAATATCCATACATAGATAGTGCTACTATTACAGTTACAACAGCCTATCCAGGTGCAAACCCTGCTACAATCCAAGCTTTTGTAACTAGACCGATAGAGGCTGCAGTAGGCTCCTCCAAAGGTATTGATTACATGACATCATCATCAGCACTAGGGACAAGTACAATTACTATATATGTAAAACTTGGCCAAAATACTAACGATGTACTCTCAAAAGTAGTCCAGAACGTAAACTCTATACTTAACCAACTCCCTCAAGATGCTTATTCTCCTGCTATTAAATTAAATCCTGCAGATAACTTCCCTTCATTGATTCTAGCTTTTACAAGTAAGACAATGAATACATCCGAAATATCTGCATATATAAACTCTGAGCTTACACCTAAACTATTAGCTCAAGGAGGACTTTCATCTGTTGATGTTTGGGATAATAAGCCCTATGCGATGCGTATATATCCAAATAAAACTCGCATGGCAGAATATGGAATCACTCCAACAGAATTAGCTACCGCAGTAAGTTCAAATAGCTTAGTTTCAGCTGGCGGTCAAATACAAGGACCTTACTTAAACTATACACTTAATCCTGAAACAAGTATGTCTACAGCTCAAGAGTATAGAAACTTAATTGTCAAAAAGAGTGATAAGCAAGTAGTGCGACTTAAAGATGTTGCTAAAGTTGAGCTTGGAGCTCAAGACCATAACTCTTCAGTATACTTTGATGGCAAGAATGCTGTCATGACCGGAGCAGTTGTATCTCCAGAAGAAAATCCTCTAGATGTCGTTGATAGACTAGTTGAAGAGCTACCAAATATTAAAGCTGCTTTACCAAATGGTCTAGATGTTAATATTGCATACAACAATACTACATATATTGAAGCTTCTATTGAAGAGGTTCTACATATATTATTCGAAGCTATAATAATTGTATCTGTAGTAATATTTTTATTTTTAGGATCGTTTAGAGCAATTATAGTTCCTGTTGTTGCAATTCCTCTTTCAATTATTGGATCATTCTTTTTGATGTCGCTTATGGGCTTCTCAATTAATCTTCTAACCCTTATTTCCATAATTCTTGCAATCGGTCTTGTAGTTGATGATGCTATTGTAGTACTCGAGAACATTTATAGACATATTGAAGAAGGAATGGAGCCTTTTGCAGCTTCTATCAAGGGTGCTAGAGAGATATCCAACCCAGTTATATTAATGACTCTAACCCTAGTTGTAGTATATGCTCCAATCGGTATAATGGGTGGCTTCACAGGACAACTATTTACCGAGTTTGCTTACTCTCTTGCTGGTGCAGTTGTAATATCTGGTATAGTTGCATATACACTCTCGCCAATGCTATGCTCTAAAATTCTAAATAGAGAAATGATGAGCACAAAACTAGTTAAATTCATTGATAAACTTTTTACAGCACTAACTGCAAAATATAAAGCAACCTTAGAGTTTGTCTTGGATATCAAACCAGCAATAGCTATCGTAGGGCTTATTGTGCTAGCAAGCTGTTTTATAATGGGCAAGGGCATTAAATCCGAACTAGCTCCCAATGAAGATATGGGCTTCTTAGGAATTATGGGACAAGCACCATCTTCTGCAAATATCAATTATCTAGAAACTTTTGGTACAAAATTAGCTAGCACACTAGATGAAGTTCCAGGCAAGCAAGACACTTTTATTCTTAATGGTGTAATGGGCTCAAATGTAATCTTTGGTGGCTTTATTATGCAACCATGGGATAAAAGAGAAATATCCCAACAAAAGGCTGCTAATATTGCTCAAGAAAAAGTTACAGGGTTACCGGGCATTCAAACTTATACATATCAAACACCTGCTCTTCCAGGAATACCTAGAGGTGCTCCGCTATCTTTAGTTATTCAAAGTGTTAATGATTATGAAGCTATTGATGAAATTACTAATAAAGTAATAGATAAGATGATGAAAAGCGGATTATTTGCATTCGCTCAAAGTGATCTTAAATTTGACAACCCTGTTGTTGATATTAGTATTGATCGTGAAAAAGCTGGTATATTAGGCATTACTATGTCTGATATTGCCAAAACATTAGGTTACTCTTATGCTGAAGGATATATCAACTATTTCTTCCTGAAAGGATATAGCTTCCAAGTAATCCCTCAATTAGCTCGTAATGAGATGTTAACTCAAGAGCAATTAGGCAACATATATATCCATTCAGATGAAGCTAGTGATTTGTTTAATTACGAGCTTCCTTTATCTGCACTAGTATCTTTCAAAACTGAAGGACAACCTCTCACCTTAAATACATTCCAGCAGCTTAATGCATCAACAATTTCAGCAGTTATGGCTCCAGGAGTAACCCAAGGTCAAGCTATTGACTATGTTAAAAGTGTGGTTAGAAGTGAGTTACCTGAAGGATTTTCATTCAACTTCTCTGGCTCTGCTCGTCAGTATATTGAGAACGGTAATACTATGATGGTAGCTTTTGCATTTGCAATTATACTTATTTTCCTAGCATTATCTGCTCAATTTGAGAGCTTTAGAGATTCTCTAGTAATCTTAGTTACTATACCAATGGCTATATCTGGTGCACTAATACCTTTATATGCTGGCCAGTATATGGGTGCTGGATGGGCATCACTAAATATATATACCCAACTAGGGCTTGTAACATTGATTGGTCTAATATCAAAACAAGGTATTATGGTTGTTGAGTTCGCCAATCATTTACAAAAGCATGAACGTATGAATAAGTATGATGCTATTGTAACATCATCATCACAACGTCTAAGACCTATTTTGATGACAGTATCAGCAATGGTTATGGGTGTCATCCCATTAGTAACGTCCTCAGGTGCCGGTGCTATTAGTAGAAACTGTATAGGCGTAGTTATTTCCAGTGGACAGGTAATAGGAGCAATTTTCTCTCTATTTGTACTTCCTGTGGTATATATGTATATAGCTAGTGATAAATCTATTGCTGTAAAAACCGACTCTGAACAACAAAAAATCATCGACGATCTTTCAGAATAATTTCTTAATAACATCTTTTGTTATTAGTAAATTTATATTTTTTTTGATAGACTAAAAATTATGTTCAAGTTTATAAAACTTCCGAAATGAGCAAAAGCCACCTTCCTCAAACCAAACTATTGGCTACTTTAGCATGGGTAGTATGTTTAATTGCAACTCTTAATTATAGTTACGACTTCTTTATTAGAGCAGCTCCTGGTGTAATGGGAGATGACTTAATTCGTGATTTTGGTATTAGTCATACACAACTTGGGATGTTATCTTCAGCATACTTTATATCTTATACAATAATGCAGATTCCCGCAGGTGTGCTTTTAGACAAGTATAATCGTAAGGTAGTAATTAGTATTGCCACAACATTCTGTGTTCTTGGTAACTACTTATTTTCTGCCACAAATGATTATGAAATTGCTTACATTGGTAGAATATTTATGGGCATAGGCTCTGCTTTTGGGTTTATTGGCGCTGCTAAAATGGCTGCAATGTGGCTACCAGAAAGACTTTTTTCAACATTTATAGGATTTGCTACAGTTGTTGGTATCTTAGGCGGTTTAGTCACTGATACAATGTTATCTAGCTTAGTATCTGAGTTAGGATGGAAAGAAGGTAACGCTGTATTTACATATATTGGTGTTGGAGTACTACTTCTAATAGTTCTATTTATTCGCGATAATCCAAAACATGTTCAGAAATTTACTCACTTGAGCGAAGCTAACTTTAAAGAAACTATCACTAAGGTTTTTAAAATCTTCTGCAATACAAAATTTTGGTCAGCAAGCATAATTGGAGCAGTATTATTTATACCAATTAATGTACTAGGCTCTCTGTGGGGAGTTGGTCTAATTCAAGCTAAATTTGGTCTTGATCAAGAAACTGCGTCTCATATTAATGGTGTATTATTTATTGGTGCTGCGGTAGGCTTCACAATAGCAGCAATTGTAGCTTCGCTAACAAATAGATATCGTCGTATGCTAATTCTGAGCATAATATCTCTTGCTGTTATTTTAGCTATCATTCTGTATATCCCTATGAATTTATCAGTATTCACTCTGCTATACTTCTTACTTGGTGCTGCAGCTGGACCTCAAGCAGTTACATTTGGTATAGCTAAGATAATATCTCCAAAGGGAACTGCAGGATCTGCAACAGCTGGTGTGAACATGATAAATAATTTCATCCCTATCATATTACTACCATTAGTAGGATATATACTTACTCATTTTGGGACACTTATTGGAGACTCGACTTCAATATATACAATTACAAGTTATCAAAATGCTCTTGATATGGTAATAGTATTTTTATTAGTTTGTCTTCCAATTGCTATGATTATTCCTAAAGAAATAGATGCTGATCTTAATCACTAATATAATAGCTCTTTAATCTTCTATATAACAGCTAGATTGTATTCTCAATGTTTATAGAGATACCAAAATGTACTTCATTAGGTGTCAAGTAATTTAAACATTTCTTAGGTCTATTATTCAAGTCTATCTGTAACTTTCTAATGTATTGATGAGATATATTGTTAAAGTTAGTACCTTTAGGTATAAATTGTCTGATATACCTATTCATGTTTTCATTAGTACCTCTTTGCCAAGGACTGTATGGATCAGCAAAGAATACTTTGATGCCAGTCTTGCTAGTTAGCTTCTTATGTTTAGCAAACTCTTTACCATTATCAAATGTAGCTGTTAATATTTTATGACCATTAGATACTTTGTACAATATTCTATTGATTGAATTAGCTGTTCTATCTATAGACTTGGCTAAAATAGTAAATCTGCTAGCTCTATCGACCATTGTTACAATAGCACTTTTATGGTCTTTACCAACAATAGTGTCACCTTCAAAGTGATAAAGATTTTTTCTATTAGCACTGCTAGGTCTTTCAGAAATACTCGCTCTATCCTTTATCTTAACTTGTTTAGAGTCACCTTCTTTTTTGTATTTATATTG
>NZ_WBSX01000092.1 GCF_009823375.1 Francisella noatunensis subsp. noatunensis
GGCATAGATTAAATGGCTATAAGAGAATTAATGAAATGCTAAATAATGTAACTTTTATTGATGGCATTTCTGAGCATGAAGTTGACAAAATAAAACAGGATAAAAATTATGCCGCTTAATTCCCATATACTAGATTTGATAATAACTCTATCCGCAAGTCTAAAAAATACTGCTCATACTGTTGATCTTGATGTGGTAGATTTTGAGAGCTTCAAAAAAGGAAGTGATATAGCTCTTAGCTATAATCCTGATTATATTATATATTTGCCCGCATTCTATGAACCTTCATTAATTGCTGACATTGCCATTTCAAATCTTAATAAAACTATCCAAACTAACCTAACTGCTGTTTTTTACCTAATAAGATTTACGCTACCTTATCTCAAAAAAAATCCCAAATGTCAGCTAGCTATTACAGCTAGTGTCGCTGGCTATATCGGTTTACCTAGATCACAACCTTATGCTGCTACTAAGGCTGGTGTTATAAATTTAGTGGAGAGCCTAAAAGCAGAAAATCCTGAACTTGATATCCGTCTAATAAATCCAAGCTTTGTTAAAACTAAACTTACTGACAAGAATAATTTTAAAATGCCAGCTCTACTTCAACCTGAAGAAGCTGACCTTAGCATTATCAAAGGTTTAGAGTCAAATAAATTTGAGGTTCACTTTACAAAAAAATTCACTATAATTCTAAAACTTATTGCAGTTTTACCTTACAAGCTTTACTTTAAAATTGCTAAAAAGATGATTTAGAACCGGAGAAACCATGGAAACTCAATCAAATAAAGTCACTATAATAGCCTTTGCTATTATGCATATTGCTTGCTTAGCAATATTTTTTGTAAATTATAATATTACTGCATTAGTTGTATTTCTCGTTACATTCTCAGCTCGGACATTCGCTTTAACAGCCGGATACCATCGTTACTTTGCTCACAAAGCTTTTCAGACTTCTAGAGTATTTCAATTTATTTTAGCATTAGTTGGAACTTGGGCATCTCAAAAAGGGCCGCTTTGGTGGTCAGGTCATCATAGATATCATCATATCGATTCTGATAAAGACACAGATTTACACTCTCCTAAGAATGGGATCTTCCAATCACATGTTGGCTGGGTTTTTGAATCTAGAAGTGATTATGTTGATCCTAAATTTACCAAAGACTGGGTAGAATATCCTGAGCTAGTATGGTTAGATAAGTATGCTCATGTTTTATTTGCATTATATCTGATAGGTCTCTTTGCTATCGGTAACGTAATTAATCACTTCTACCCTAACCTACAAACATCAGGTTTAGCATTTGTATTTTAGGGTGGTATTTTAAGCACAGTATTGTTATATCACACTACATTTAGTGTTAATTCAATCTGTCATATTTTTGGCAAAAAAGATTATGAAACTTCAGATAATAGTCGCAATAACTGGTTTATAGCATTAGTTACATTTGGTGAGGGTTGGCATAATAATCATCATAAATTTGCGTATTCAGTTAGAAATAATCTCAAAGCATGGCAAATTGATATTACATACATAATTCTTTGTATATTAAAAAAATTCAGAATAGTATGGAGTTTTAAAGAACCTAAAAAGACGGCTTAGATAAATATTTCAGAACAAACTTATTCGGTTACTTTTACTTTTGTTTTACTTTTTCTTTTACGTCTTGATTTATTCTTTTTAGCCTTTTTAGCTGGTTTTATAGCCTTTTTACCAAATGACTTATTTGAGCTACCCTCAACAAAAGGTTTACGCGGATCATATAACTCAAAGTCTATATGAATTCTATCAAGATCTGCTCTCACGACTCTTACAGTTATATCTTGACCTATCTTATAAACCTTATGAGTTCTCTTACCAATTAATATATCTTTTGCTTCATCATAAATATAATAGTCACCAGGAATCGCCGAAACATGTATCAATCCTTCTATATACATATCCTTTAACTCAGCAAATAGACCCAAACCATTTACATGCTTGATTTGAGCCTCTAGAACATGACCAATATAATCTTGCATGAAATAACATTTCAACCAATTCTCAACTTGTTTTGATGCACCATCAGCATTTCGCTCTTGATCAGAAGCATTCTCACAAATATTTGCTAATTCAGAAGGTTTATAATCAGCTCCACCATGCTCATATTCACCAATAATTGATTTGATTATTCTGTGTACCACTAAATCTGGATATCTACGAATTGGTGATGTGAAATGTGTATACTCACTATATGCTAACCCAAAGTGTCCATCATTATTTATACTGTACACTGCCTGATTCATACTACGTAAAGTCATCATCTGGATATCATCATAGTCAGGACGATCTTTTATACTATCTAGCATTTCTGCTAAAGCTTTTGGTGTAACTTTGCCATTTTTACCATATGCAAGATGTATACCATGCTTAGCAAGATACTTCTTGAGAGTTTCCATCCTATCTTCTTTAGGCTCACTATGAACTCTAAATGGCGATGTTTTTTTATGCTTAATAGTAAATTTAGCCGCAGCAACATTTGCTACAAGCATACATTCTTCTATAAGCCTGTGCGCATCATTACGATGTCTTGGTACTATTGACTCAATATGATTATGATCATTTAATATTATTTGTGTTTCAACTGTATCAAAGTCTATAGCACCTCGTTCTTGCCTAGCTTGATGAAGTACTTTATATAACTCATACAAATCAAAGATATTAGGCACCAATTCAGGAGTTTTTTCAACTATTGTGTTTTGTTTCTTCTCTATAAGCTTTGCAACTTCAGTATAAGTTAAACGCGCCTTTGAGTTTATGACAGCAGAATAGAACTTATATCTAGATAGCTTACCCTCTTTACTAATATTCATCTCACAAACTAAAGAATATCTATCTTCATTAGGCTTCAACGAACACAATCCATTTGATAACTTCTCTGGTAGCATTGGAATAACATACCCAGGGAAATAAACAGAAGTCGAGCGACGCTTAGCATCTAAATCTAAACTAGAATCTTTCTCAACGTAGTTTGATACATCTGCAATTGCAACATATAATTTCCAGCTACCACTTTTAGTCTTATATGCATAGACAGCATCATCAAAATCTTTGGCGTCTTCACCATCAATAGTTACAAAGTTCTCATTACGTAAATCAACTCTATTACCAACAATTACATCATCAGAAATATCATCTAAATAGCGTAAAGTTTTTTTACTCCACTGCTCAATTAAATCATATTTCTGCGTTGCCATCATCATTGCTTCTTTAACAGGAGATACTGCTTCGACCTCTTGTTTAAATTTAGCAACAACTACACTATTTATACTAGGATAAACAATAATCTCAGCTTCGATTAAAGAGTTATGTTCTATTTTTTGCTTTGGAGGCAATAGCACTATATCACTTGTTATGCTCTTACTTACCGGCTTAATAAAATCACAATCAAAGCTCCTGTAGTAATATCCTGTGATAGTTTTTTGTGCTCTTGAAACTATTGTTTGAATCTCTGCATCTATACGACCACGTTTATTAAGTCCTAGTACTTTTGCAGTTACTTCATCACCAACCATTACCATTTTTGCTTGATGAGATACTATACCGACCTTAGTATTTAGAGTGTGACTAAACAGCTCTAAGCGAAAATCTCTATCAGCTGTCACTTTAGATGTGATATATATCGGTGCTATTTCTGGTAGACTATAGTATGATCTATCTTTTTCTAACTGACCATCTCTAACCATTGCACCTAAACGATTTACAAGCCCATCAAAAAGATTTTTTTTAAAAATCTCTAAAGCATTTGCTATATTTTCTATACTAACAGGTATATTAGCATCTCTTATATAGTTTAGGATTACTTCTCTACTTGGAATCGGATTCTCGTATTTTTGTGCTTCAATATCCTTATTAGGATCATTATGTATATTATATTTACTCACTTATGAATATATCCTGGTCAAAAAATTTTTTACTTATTAATTTACCTTTATCAAACTCTGCTATAGCAACAAACTTCTCATCATCGTATATCCTGACCGTTCCATCAAGATGAGATTTGTCAGCAAAAAGTCCTCTTTTGTATAAATCATCTTTTTCTTCTTCTACTAAAGAGTATATTGGCTTGTCAATAAATACACTCTCTACATTAGCTATACTAGCAAGTTTTTGCTCAAAACTTAAATCTTTTAAGTTGTCTAAGTCATGAGCAGCCTCAATTCTAAAAGGGCCACTTTGTGTTCTTTGTAGCGCAATTAAATGCCGCCACACCCTACAGTTTTTCCAATATCTATTGCTAAACTACGAATATAAGTTCCCTTTGAACATTTAACTCTTATTTTTAACGAATCTGTATTGAAGTCTACTAGCTCTAACTCATATATTTTGATATTTCGAGGCTTTACTTCAACAGTTTTACCCTCTCTCGCTAGCTTATAGAGAGGTTGTCCATTATGTTTAAGAGCAGAATACATAGGAGGAGTTTGAGTTATTATTCCACGAAATTTTGCCAAAACTGTTTCTAAGTAATCCTCTGACAACTCTGGAATATCATCATTTCTTGCTATTATTTGACCTTCAGCATCTCCACTATCTGTTTCAACACCTAACTTAATAGTCGCAATATATTCCTTATCAGAGTCTAAAAGGTATTGTGCTATCTTAGTAGCTCTACCAAAGCATATAGGCAAAACTCCTGTTGCCATAGGATCTAAAGTCCCTGTATGACCTGCCCTTTGAGCATTATATAAATACTTTAATTGTTGTAAAACTTTATTTGAACTAAGACCTTGAGTCTTATTTATGACAACCACAGCATTGAGATTTAATCTATTTTTTTTCATGTAAGCCTTGTTGTGATAGTATTTGTATCATCTTCTCAGCAGCTTTCTGCTCTGCTTTTTTTCGTGATGTACCTTTTGCACTCACTTCAATATTTAAATCATTAGACAATGCTTTCACTGTAAACTCTTGTTCATGATCTTTACCGTCGATAGTTTCAATACTATACTCGGGAAGACTTAGACCATTTTGCAATAGAATTTCTTGTAATTTAGACTTACTATCCTTGACTTTTACATCATCCAAATTAAGAGTTGATATAACCGGTTTGTACCAATTTACTATAACCTTTTTAACAGTAGCAAAATCACTATCTAAATAAATTGCTCCTATAATAGCCTCAAACACATCTTCTAATATTTTCTCTCGCTTATGTCCACCTTGTTCACTAGCACCTAAGATGATATATTCATCTAATTTAAAATTTAGAGCTAAATTTGCTAAAGTTACTCCTTTAACTAGCTTAGATCTGATTTGTGAAAGCTTACCTTCTGCCAAATCAGGAAACTCCATATACAATACTTCAGCTATTACAAAGCCTAAAATAGAATCTCCTAAGAACTCTAATCTTTCATAGTTTTTCTTTGTTTTACTACGATGAGTCAATGCTCTGACCAAGAGAGTATAATTTTTGAAGCTATAACCAAGAATTTTATATAATCGAGAATATTCAGGAACCATTTATTTAAAAGACCTTACCTATTTCACTCCAGCGAACTTTCTTATCAACCTTATCCCAACTCATCCATACAATCTTGGCTTTACCAACAAGATCTTTCTCAGGAACAAAGCCCCAATAACGGCTATCTTCGCTGTTATCTCTATTGTCTCCCATCACAAAATAATGTCCAGCGGGTACTTTAAGATCTTCAAAATCAGTTCCATTTACAGATTCAATCCAATCAACTTGATGTTTAACACCATCAAGATCTTCGGTACAAATTGTATCACCACTTCCATTAGCCAATGATTGATTGTAATAATTGATAGCATCTTTATCACAATTCGTGTATTCAAGTTTTTTACCATTAATAGTTAACATCTTATTTTTATAAGAAATAACATCTCCAGGTACTCCAATAACTCTTTTGACAAAATCTACACTTGGATTAACTGGAAAATGAAATACTAAAATGTCGCCTCTTTTAGGTTCCCCTGTTTTTATTAAAGTTTCATTACTAAAAGGTGCTCGAATACCGTAAGCAGCTTTATTGACAAATATAAAATCTCCAACAGGTAATGTTGGTGTCATAGATGCTGTAGGAATAAGAAAATTCCCTATAAGAAATGTTCTAAGCAAAAAAACCACCAAAAAAACACTAAACAAAGATCTAGCTTGATCTGCTATCAATGGAGCTTTGAGACCATTATCTTTATAAAACTGACGTTTTTGCTTCTTAGATAGACCTTTCAACTCTTCTACATAAGGTTTTAATCTTGACCTTTGAAAAAAGAATAAGTCAATTAGATATATTAGACCACTTGCAATAGTTAAAAACAACAGCCAAAATGTGAAGCCTAAGTTTAAGATATAATTCAATAGTTCCATGAAATTACTTAACTACTTTATCCTTTTGAACAAAATAGCCAACACCTCTAATTGTTTGGATAAAGTTTGGAATATTGATTTTTTTCCTTAGATTATGCATGTGTACTTCTAGAGTATTAGTATCCATTTCTTTATCAGTAGAATACACTTCTTCCAAAAGCTGCGTTTTCGGTACAACACGACCTGCATTTTGTACCAGAATAGCCAAAAGAGCTAGCTCTTTTTTTGATACTGGAATAATAACACCATCTTTAGTTACTGTCTCAGAACTAGGATTAAAGCCATAGTCGCCAAACTTAATTTCTTCCTTAGTACTCTTCTTACCTGATCTTGTATCTATTCTACGAGAAATAGCTTTAATTCTTGCCACTAACTCTTTAAGTTCAAAAGGTTTAGTAAGATAATCATCGGCGCCTAAGTCTAAGCCTTTAATTCTATCTTCTAAACCATCTCGAGCTGTTAAAAGAATAATTGGTACTTTAATACCTTTATTTCTAACATTTCTAAGAACTTCAAGACCAGTTTTAATTGGCATACCTATATCAAGAACAACTATGTCATATAAACCAGACTCTATAAAGGTTTGTGCTGCTTCTCCATCAGAAACCAAGTTAACAATAAGACCTTCTTTCTGCAATGCTTCTAGCAAGCCTTCGCCTAAATTAAGATCATCTTCAGCCAATAATAGCCTCATAAACTCACCTATACTGTTATAAAACTTATAAAAAAATATTTATCAAACCAATTATATAGCATAAGATACATAAAATAAATATTTATTTTAAAAGCTAGATTGTATTCTCAATGTTTATAGAGATACCAAAATGTACTTCATTAGGTGTCAAGTAATTTAAACATTTCTTAGGTCTATTATTCAAGTCTATCTGTAACTTTCTAATGTATTGATGAGATATATTGTTAAAGTTAGTACCTTTAGGTATAA
>NZ_WBSX01000093.1 GCF_009823375.1 Francisella noatunensis subsp. noatunensis
CTATTATGTTACTTTTTGTCATGTGTGTATTCCTCAGTTAAGAGTTTATATTTTGCAAAATAATTCTATCATTCTGCTGCGAATACACCGCTTATTTCTATATTAGATTTTCATCATACACTAGATTCGAGTATAACTCATATCTCTTATACTCAAAGAAAGTTTTCCTGAGTCTACTTTTAACATCTGAATTATATTATCTATATAGTTATCTAATCTTTTAGACTCTGTCAAAGCTAAATCAATCATTTCATCTTGTTGCTCCTGAGTAAAAGATTCTTTAAATGATTTAACACTACTTAAGGCACCCATTATAGATGCTAGAGGAGTCTTTAAATCATGAGAGACTGAAGATAACATCGATTTTTGTAATCTTCGCTGCTCATCGAGAACTAGAGACTTTTTCTCCTCCCTTTCAAGATTTCTTTTAAGTAATAAATGCGATATATGAGATAGCATACTATTTAAAATCACACTGTCTGTGACTATTTTCTCCACAGCTTCTTCTGAGCTTAGATAAACAGCTATTACACCAAGAACTCTACTCTCTATAACTAGTGGCTCAACCGCCCAGTCCAATCCCGCGAAAGTATTAGTCCCCTTACCGCAACTATCTTTATACTTAAAACTCCACTTTACTGCTGCTAACTCTTTTTGGTTAAAATTTGGATGTTGTGGAAATGCTGAAGATTCTAATTCGCCATTTGAAACACTTAAAAATACAAAATCACACTTAAAATACTCTTCCAAAGCATTTAAAAATATTGGACGTAAATCTTTATCTAAACTTTTCTCATTAAATATCTTTGTAAATCGATATAATACAGAAATATTATTTTCTCGCTCTTTAAGAAGAGTAAATGCTCTTTTTGTACGTAGAATTACATGACTCGAAAATATAACGATGGCCATAAACAAAGCAAATGTAATTATTCCCGCTAAACTAGATATATGAAATACAAAGTTAGGCTCAAGATATAAGTATACATATAAAAATAATCCTACTAGAGAGGATAATATCGATGGTATCAGACCATACCTATACGCACACACAGCGAGAACTAATAAGAAACATAATGTCTGAGACACTAATCCAGCAATATTCAAACTAAAAAATATAAATACTCCCGATATCGCAGTTATCGAGACTGACTTTATAGTATCTAAAATTAACTCTTTTATGTTTATCTTTTTATGTCGCGGTGGCTCTTCGGCCTTACATTCTTTTTTATTTATCGAAACAATATGGATTTGCATTCCCGTATTGTTATTACGAACAACATCATAAACAAGAGATCCAAAAAACCTATCTTTCCACTTAGGGCGTATTGACTTGGCTATAACTAAATCAGTAGCTCCTATAGACTTTGCATATTCTAGTATCGTATCAGAAATCCTATTCCCAAGAATATGCTCAATATTATAACCTAAACTATTTGCTAACATCTTATAGCGTCTGATAACGGCAAAGTTTAATCTAGTCTTTGTAACTTTATTTGGTTTTTGGACAAATATAGCTATTAATCGAGCATTTAATGTTGTAGCTAAAAGCTTACCTTTACGCAGTAAACTAGGTGTTGCTTCATCATAACCACAACAAACTAATACGTATGGTGATGTAGGTATCGCACTGCCATTTTGATACAACTTTCTATATTGTTGAATATCTTGACCAACATGGTTTGCTGCCATCCTAAATGTATAGTCTCTCAATATAGTTAAGTTCGTATACTGAAAATATCTTTCTAACGCTCTATTAATTGCATCACTTTTATAGACTTTACCTTGTTTTAATCTCTTGATAAGCTCTTCTGGACTAACATCTACAACGACAAGCTCATCTGCAGACTGAATAAAATCATTAAGAACAATCTCATTCACATTAGCCTGTGTTAATTGAGTAACTTCGTAAGATAAGCTAGCAATATGCTGAATATTTATCGCAGTATAAACAGAAATGCCTTCGTCAAGAAGCTCTTCGATATCAATATATCTTTTTTTTATTTCGCGATGTCGGCAAATTTGAATGTGGTAATTCATCGATTATTACTATATCTGGCTTTCTTGCTTTTATTGCATCTACATCAAGCTCTTCAAACACTTTACCTCGATATATCACTTTTTTAAGTGGCATTACCTCTAATCCCTCTAATAGAGCTTGCGTATCAGCTCTACCATGACTAACAAGAAGCCCAACTACCACATCTTTGTTATCTTTTTGTAGAGCTCTAGCATTATTAAGCATCACGTAGCTTTTACCAACACCAGGGGCATAACCTAAAAAAATCTTTAGCTTACCTTTCTTAGATTCTTGACTTTTATTTGCTAGATTTAGTAGTGCATCTACTTTTTGCTGATTATCCATAGAGGCCTTAAGCAATGCTATTAAAGTTGTTGAGAATATTCACAGAATATAATTATATCAGACTAGATATACCTTGAGAATTTTTACCTATTAGTTGTAAAAGAGCTATATTTAATGGTAAAACATTTACAGTAGCCACATTAAAGAGATGCTCTTTAGTATTCTCTTTGATAAGTTTATTAACCTGATCTATAGAAAGGTTATTCTTTTGAGCTATATATTTTGATTGATATAGCACAGCTTGCAAACTTATCTCTGGATCAACCCCACTACCAGATGCAAAAACCAAATCTTCTGGAATAGGCTTCCTAACACCATACTTAGCTTGTAAGTCTTTAATTCTATTTTTAACATCTTGTAACTGTGTCTGATTATTAACTGCATAATTAGTACCACCTGTAGCTAATGGATTATATCCTGATGCTGATGGTCTAGACTGGAACAGATTATCTGGCATAGTTTGCCCAATCAACTCTGAACCAACTACTTTGCCATTATAATAAACTTGTGATCCTGTAGCTTGATTATGTGCGACACCATATCCAATTGCAATTATAAAAAATGGATAAACTAAACCAAGCACAATGGTAAGAAAAAACATCGCCATAAAAGATTTAAATAAGTTTTTCATAAGATTAACTCCTTGCTTAAACTATATGCATAGCTGTTATAAGCATATCTATCAGCTTAATAGCTATAAAAGGTACTATCACACCACCTAAACCATAATATAGAAGATTTCTTCGTAACAAGGTTTGTGATGATGCTACAACATTTTTCACACCAACCAATGCCATAGGTATCAGAAAGATAATGATTAGAGCATTAAATATAACTGCTGAAAGTATTACACTTGTTGAGGAATGTAACCCCATAAAATTAAGCGCACCAAGACTAGGAAATGCTGTCACGAATAATACTGGAATCACCACAAAATACTTAGCAATATCATTAGTTATACTAAATGTTGTCAATGCTCCTCTAGTTACAAGTATTTGTTTACCAATTTTAACTATTTCAATTATCTTCTTAGGATCTGAATCTAGATCAACCATATTTCCAGCTTCTCTAGCTGCAGACGTCCCTGTTGCCATAGCAATACCAACGTCAGCCTGTGCAAGAGCTGGTGCATCATTGGTACCATCTCCACACATTGCAACTGTTTTGCCATCTTTTTGTGCTTTGATTATAAAGTCTAGTTTATCTTGAGGGGATGCTTGAGCAACGAAATCATCAACGCCTGCCTCTGCAGCTATCGTAGCGGCTGTTAATGGGTTATCTCCTGTTATCATAACAGTTTGCACACCCATTTTACGTAACTCTTCAAAGCGCCCTTTGATATGCGGCTTTATAACATCTTTAAGATGGATCACACCCAATAGCTTATCTTTATGAGCCACTGCTAGAGGAGTGCCTCCCTGCTCTGATATCTGCTCTGTTACTTTTCTAAACATTTTTAGAAGACCTTTATCAAGCTTATCTTTAAGATAATTTTCTATTGATGAGATTGCCCCTTTTCTTACTTCAAGACTTTGGTAATTTATGCCACTCATTCTTGTATATGCTGAGAAAGGTATAATTTCAGCTTCAGATATATCTACAAAGGATTGTTTAAACCCAAAACGCTGTTCTGCTAACTTAACTATAGACTTACCTTCTGGTGTCTCATCAACAAGTGAACTTAACCAAGCAGCATGCGCTAACTCATCTGAAGATGTTGCCCCTAAAGCAATAAAATCCGTAGCAAAGCGATTGCCTAGAGTTATCGTACCTGTTTTATCTAGGAGTAATAAATCAATATTCCCTGAAGACTCGACAGCTCTCCCAGATAAAGCAACAACATTAAACTTTAGAAGTCTATCCATACCAGATATACCAATAGCTGATAGTAGGCCAGCTATTGTAGTTGGTATCAATGTCACAAAAAGAGCAATCAAAACAACAGCTGATAAAACTGTATTACTATACATTGCCATGCCATATAAAGAACAAATCGCAAATATAAAGATTAGTGTTAATCCTGACAATAAAATAGTTAAGGCAATCTCATTTGGAGATTTAAGACGCTTTGCTCCCTCAACAAGTTCTATCATTTTATCCAAGAAGCTCTCACCTGGATTAGATGTAACTCTAACTTTGATAGCATCTGAAAGAACTTTTGTACCTGTAGTCACAGCAGAATTATCAGAGCCGGCTTCTTTAACAACAGGTTCAGATTCACCAGTAATAGCAGATTCATCAATTGTTGCCATACCTTCAATAACATCACCATCACAAGGAATTAGAGTATTTGCTTCAACAATAACAGTATCACCAATCTTTAAACTCTCTGCATCTATTTTTGTGACATTACCATCACTTTCAACCCTTAGAGCAAAAAGCTTAGATTTTGCAGCTTTTAGAGTATCAGCCTGAGCTTTACCCCTTCCTTCAGCGATGCCTTCAGCAAAGTTTGCAAATAATATTGTAAACCATAACCATATTACGACTTGTAATGTAAAGCCAATATCTTGTTTATGTACAATTTCTGAAACTAGATATAGTGTACACAAAATAGTCACAACTTCGACACAGAACATTACTGGATTTTTGATCATCTGACGAGGATCACATTTTGTAAAAGACTTCTTTATAGCTGGAACTACAAGTTCTTTTGACAATAAATTAGGAGATTTTTTTGGACTATTGTAAAAAACACTAAGACCGAGAAAATAAAACTAGTTGTATCAAGTGAGCTTATTTCACTCATTTGTGAACTACGTTTTTTCTTAACTAATGATCCTGCTAGCATCATTACAGCAAATATAACTCCAAAACGTCCAATAAGCATACTCAATGCTATTGTAATATTCAGATAGCTAGTATTTGCTGCTAAACCTGCAAAAGCACTACCATTATTATTAGATCCTGAGATATAAGCATAAAGTATCTCTGAAAAACCATGCGCACCATTATTAGTTAATGCTTGATGCACACTTGGAATAACTGCTGCCAAACCTGTAAATACTAATACACAACATGGTGATATAAGTAGAGCAAACATTGTCCATTTCATATCATTAGCTTCGATACGCTTACCCAAAAAGCTTGGTGCTCTACCTATCATCAATGATCCGATAAATACAGCTAACATCAAGAACATAAAGAAGCCATAAAATCCAGCACCAACACCACCAAATATAACTTCACCTATAGCCATATTTAGCATCGCCATCATTCCACCTATAGCAGAATAACTATCCATGACACTATTTACACCGCCATCTGAAGCAGATGTTGAAACAGTATTATATAAGGTTGAGTTAAATATCCCAAAGCGAGTCTCTTTACCTTCGATATTTGATAAATGACCAACTTGCCCATAGATATCTTGGATATTTTTGCTATGTAAAAAATCTAAGCCATGAAGCTCTGATATTGTCATAACCATTAGAGATATCACAAATAGTACTAACATTACTGCAAATATCATCCAACCTTGCTTGGTGTTGCCAACCCACTTACCAAAGGTATAAGTTAATGCCGCAGCTATAGCAAATATTGAAACCATCTGAATATGGTTTGTAATTATAGTTGGATTCTCATAAGGATGAGCAGAGTTTGCATTAAAGAAACCTCCACCATTTGTACCTAAGGACTTAATAGCTTCTTGCGATGCTATAGGTCCCTGAGCAATGACTTGATCACTACCAGCTAAAGTATGTACATGTAAATATGCCATAATATTTTGTGGCACACCTTGGAATATATATACAATAGCGATTATGATAGATATTAGTAGTAAAATCCAAAATATAGCTTTACCCAAATCATTCCAAAAGTTGTCAACTTTAGCAGCCTCATGCTCGCTACAGATCTTATTAACACTATTGCAACACATAACCCAACTGCTGCTGAAACAAAGTTCTGGACAGAAAGAGCAAACATCTGTGAGAAATAGCTAACACCTGTCTCACCACTATAGCTCTGCCAATTAGTGTTTGTAACAAAACTTACTGCGGTATTAAATGCTTGAGAAAACCCCATTCCCTTAATTTCTTGTGGATTAAAAGGTAATAGGCCTTGCAAAAGTAATACTACAAAAACAAAGATAAATGCCATAATCGAAAAGCTTAGTAAACTAAAAAAATAACTTTTCGCTGATTGTTCTTTTTTTGAGCTCTCCCCAAGTATTAATAGATATACTCTTTGAAAAGGCTTTGCAAACCAATCAAGCCATGTTCTCTCATTATTAAATACTTTAAATATATAAGTTCCTAGTGGTTTAGTAATAATCACTAATGTAAATATAAAAACCACAAACAAAATAAAATTATAACTCATAGCTATACTCTCCTATAAGCTAAAATTTCTCTGGATATATAAGCGTAGCTGTCATATATATCGCCAAACTTATCATTGTAATTGCTGAAACAATAATCATATTAACCTCTTTAAACCTATATTTTTAGGAGATAGATTATAATTTCAAGTGATATAAAGATTCTATTATGAACTTTAGCAAAGATATAAATTTTTTATAAAAATTTCTACTATATGTAATTAGTCTGTATTTTTTACTAGATTTGAAATATAAAATTATAATCATAGTAATGACATGAGAGAGTATAAATATGAGAAAGATTTTACATATTAGATCAAGTATTAAAGAAGAAAATTCAGTTTCAAGAAAAATTGGTGATGATTTAATTAACCATTTAAAAAGCACTGACAAGGTGAAAGTTTCAGAGAGAGATCTTGTAGATAACTCTGTAGAACAGCTAGATTGTATTCTGAAAGTTTTAAATAGTTGAAAGAGAGTTCCAAATATAGTTTATTAGGTTTTGACGAAACTAAAATAAACGATAAGGAACTAAAAAATGCCAAAGCACTTAACTCTTTCAAATAGA
>NZ_WBSX01000094.1 GCF_009823375.1 Francisella noatunensis subsp. noatunensis
TAGCTTTTTAACTTTACAGGATAGCTTATGATTATTTGAAGTTCTGCGGCTTTGATATAGCTTCTGTGCTATCTCAGCATTATAGTCACTATTTATACTAGTGCGATTAAGTTCCTTTTTTATAGCTCTTTCACTATAGCCAATTTTATTGGCTATTTGAGATGTTTGGTATCCTAATTTAAGTAATTCTTCTATACAATATCTATTTGAAAGAGTTAAGTGCTTTGGCATTTTTTAGTTCCTTATCGTTTATTTTAGTTTCGTCAAAACCTAATAAACTATATTTGGAACTCTCTTTCAACTATTTAAAACTTTCAGAATACAATCTAGCTTTTTTAAATCCCACTCAAACTAACAGTAGTACCCTCAGCTATTAACCTACTAATATCATTAACAAACTCATACACTGAGAATGGCTTTCGAAAATATTCAAACTTAGCATCAACATCATCTAGAGATACTTTTATCTCTAAGACATTTTCTCTTTGAATATCAGTAGTAGCTATATTTTTCTTGAGATTATCTAATACTTTTTTTAGGTTAGTTGAATTTACATTTTGACTTCTTAAATTCAGCTCAACTTTACTAAAATTCTCATCAATATATTGTGATATTGGTTGTACCTTATCAACACTTAGCTTATTGCACTCTCTTTGATTATCGCGGCTAACTTTACCCTCTACTACAACCACATCATCAACTTGGATATTATCTTTAACTGCAGCAAATACATCTTCACCAACAAGACAATCTGCTCTATCAAACTCATCATCAATATTAATAATATATAAAACTCTACCAGTTTTAGTTTTTCGTCTAGCTGGTGGTGTTATCATACTTGCAATAATTCTTACAGAATTACCATCCATGTTTGGTTTTTGAATTTTCTCAAGATCACTAAAGCTAACATGATTACGCCAATGACTTTCACCATCAATAATATGCCCTGAGAAATACATTCCTAATGCTTTTTTCTCATTAATCAAAAGCTCTCTAAGATTCCACTCTTCTACAATACACTCTCTTTCAAGCTCTGTATCAGTATCACTCTCTTGTTCTGTAAAACCGAATAAATCATTTTGCCCAGCAGCAGCCATATCATTTACATAACCAGCATTTTTAATAGCTTTTTCAATAGAATTGAAAGTTGTTGCTCTATTTCTAGAGATATCCTTAATAGCTCCTGCAAAACATAGTGCTTCGAGTGCTTTTTTATTAACCTTACGCAAGTCCACTCTACGAGTTAAGTCAAAAATAGAACTAAACTCACCACCTTCCTCACGCTCATTAAGTATACTTTTGATCGCTTCACTACCTAGACCTTTGATAGCTCCTAGGCCCAATAAGATTGTTCCTTTTGAAGCTGCAATACAGTCATAGACACTCTTATTTACATTTGTCGCTAAAACTGTGATACCCATATTCTTAGCATCTAAAATAAATTTAACCAACTGATCTGTATTGCCCATATCCCCTGACATAAGAGCAGCCATATATTCATCAGGATAATGAGCTTTTAACCAAGCCGTTTGATAAGCAATCAACGCATAAGCCGCAGCATGAGATTTGTTGAAACCATAACCAGCAAAGGCTTCCATTTGGTCAAATATCTCATCAGCAAGACCAGCTTCAATATCGTGATATTTAGCAGCACCTTCTTTAAAGATTTTACGCTGCTGCGCCATTTCTTCTGGCTTTTTCTTACCCATTGCTCGACGCAATAAATCTGCTCCACCTAGAGTATAACCAGCTAGCTTCTGCGCCATTTGCATTACTTGCTCTTGATAAACTGGTATACCATAAGTCTCTCTAAGCACTTCTTCTAGTAATGGGTGTAAATAAATAGTTTGCTTTCTGCCGTGTTTACGATCTACGAATGTTGGAATATTCTCCATCGGACCAGGACGATATAGGGCTACTAGGGCGATAATCTCCTCAAAATTTGAAGTGCCAAGATCTTTGACAATCTGTTGCATCCCTTGTGACTCTAGCTGGAATATACCGATAGTTTTACCAGCCTGTAGTAGTTTAAATGTCTTTTCATCATCAAGAGGAATATCAGAGATATCTAGAGATGCTTGATTAGTTGGTCTTTTAGCATTGATACTTGCAATAGCATTTTTGATGATTGTTAAGTTTTTCAGTCCCAAGAAGTCAAACTTCACAAGACCAACATCTTCAACATCGCCCTTATCAAATTGGGTAACTATATCTCCACCTTTATCTTCACAATATACAGGTGCAAAATCTGATATCACGGTTGGCGATATCACAATACCAGCGGCATGCTTGCCTAAACTTCGTGGTAAACCCTCCAACTTTTGAGCTTTTTCAACAATCTCAGCGACTTCTTCATCTGCCTGCATTTCATCGTATAGAGGCTCACCTTCATGAAGAATCTTCTTAAATGTTGTCCCAGGCGTTTCTGGTATTAGCTTAGCAATCCTATCTCCAAAACCAAAACTCTGTCCCATTACACGCACTACATCTCGCACGACACCTTTGGCAGCCATAGTACCGTAAGTGATAATTTGCCCAACACTTTGTTTGCCATATTTCTGCTCTACATATTTGATAACTCTATCTCGACCCTGGATACAGAAATCAATATCAAAATCTGGCATCGATACCCTTTCAGGATTCAAAAATCTCTCAAAAAGCAACCCATACGGTAAAGGATCTATATCGGTAATAAGCAGTGAATAAGCTACTAATGAACCAGCACCAGAACCACGCCCTGGACCTACTGGAATATCATTCTCTTTTGACCATCTAATAAAATCTTCAACTATCAAGAAATAACCAGGAAAACCCATATCACAAATGATATCAATCTCACGTTGTAGTCTATCTTTGTAAACTTTTATAATATGCTCATGTTTATCAGCTGGTCTATTTCCTAAAATTTTTGCTAAACGTTTATCTAAACCCTTATAGCATAGCTTTGAAAAGTATTCTCTCTCTGTCAAATTATCTGGAATATCTACCGTTGGCAAACATGGTTTACCTAGATCAAATGTTACATTACACCTTTTTGCTATTGCTAAAGTATTTTCTAACAACACTAGTAACTCTGAGAAAGTTTGATACATTTCATCAGCTGACTTTAAATACTGTTCTCTTGTAAATTTAGATTTACGCGACTCATCAAGGATCGTTGTTTTTTCATTGATACAAGCTCTGATTTCATGAATATCATAATCATCTGACTCCATAAATACCGTCAAGTTTGTCGCTACTGCTATGAGATTATGCTCACTTGCAAATTCAAGTGCTTTCTCGTTGTATAAGCCCTCATTTTCATACTCAAGTTTGTGAATTTCAATAATATAATTATCTCTACCAAAAATTGCGATATTTTCACTAATAATTTCTTCAGCCTTGATATTATCTTTAGCTAAAATAACTTTGCCTAGCTCGCCATTCTGACCACCATTTAGACAGATGATATTTGCCAAATTTATATCTTTTAGCCAGTCTTTGGGGATTAATGGTATTGAACCAAACCTATCAGCCTCTTGATATGCTTTTGAAACTAGATTAACTATATTTTGATAACCTTGATTATTTTCTGCTAATAGTACTAAATCACATACGCCAAATTCTGTATCAATCTTTAGCTCTACGCCAAAGATAGGCTTAATCCCATTTGATAAAGCTTGCTTATAAAATTTAACCGCAGCAAATAAATTACACACATCGGTTAATGCTACCGCGACAATACTTTTATCTTTTGCTCGAGCAAAAAGATCTCCTAAACGAACTGTACTATCAACAACAGAATATCCTGTATGGACACGAAGATGAGAAAACATTTTAGTCACTTATTATTTATAAACTTAGCTACAAATATTACTATAAATAACATTTAAAATCATACCTCTTTGCTATAATTACTTAGTTAATACACATACTTTATAGCAATTGCTAAGGCTAAAAATAAATTGCATAGCTTTTTTCATTAATCTAAAATCTCTAAAATATTTTCTATATAAAAGTAACAATGTATATAAACAAAAAATATTCTTTACTGATACGGATTTTAAAAATACTATTTTTGGCTATCGCCATCATATCTGTAATAGCCTACGCAAAACCTTTTTTCAATGCTAAATATTTGTCTGACCAAACCTTTAAAAGTATAGAGGATCAGTCTTTAGGTCTCATAAGAAAAAATCAAGTCAGTACTTTTAACAACAAAACCCCGCGCAACTTGTTCACTAACTTTTATTATAAATCTTTGGGATCTTGGATTGGTTATCATCAATACTACTATGATGTGATAAATTGTATCTCTCCCCAAAATATTAAAGTTAATGACCATACAATTAGTGAACAAGATATCAATGTTAATAAAATGCTTGTAGCACTTCTAAAAACAAACTTTAAACTTCAAGATGTACCTAACAAAGCAACCGGTAACAAACTAGATATAACTCTAGGCACAGGTGCCGAGAAACAAACTTTCTACTTGGCAAAAAAAGAAAATGGTGATTGGTACTTTACTCAAGAGAATTTTGATAACAGTAAAACAACCGAAAAATTTACCGAATATAGACAAGAAAAGAACTTTACTATAGATTAATATAAAAGATGTCTCAATGCCTATATTATCATATATGAGATTTATTTTTGGAGTCAACCAAAGCTATCGTTTTGACATGCAAGATGCTTTTGCAACTATGGACATTCCATGGGTACCTCAAAATATTAGAGAAGGTTATGCTTCATTTGTTGCCTTTAGTATGAATAAAATATTCGAAAATGCTGATATAACCTTTAGAAATATTCCAGGAGAAGTTCTTCCAGGTAGTAATCTTGTAATGATATATACATCTCCTGAAGTTGGTAAAAGTATATACCTTGAATACGTCAAAGATACCAATACTGGTAAATATAGCTGGATATTTACCAAACAAACTTTATTAAATGCTGTTGATACATACCTAAATGATTCGATTGACTCTCCTAGAGACCCTTTAAGTTACAGTTTGCATTATACCATCTGGGAAAACATCCCTGCTCTTTTGACTGAATATAATCAATTTATATACAGTATGATTATAGGTATCATCTCACTAACGTTATTTTACATCTCTTATAAGCTAGCATTTTGTCTTCTAAGTCCAGTCTTTAGAATCCTTAGTAATATATTTGAAAACAAAGACTTCAAAACCATCAAAAAACTTAATATCGCAACATCATTGATGATATCTATGTATATTGGATATTTCTTCTTTTTTAACTCAATGATTATCTTTGTAGATACCTGTTATTATATTGATCTTGTATTTAGAATTGTGTACGGCATTGTCATTATGTTCTTATGTACAGAAATAGTGAATGTGTTGTGCTCTTTTACAATATCCTCTTACAAGAAAGTCAAAGATCCAAACAGATCAGCAAGATTTGCCTTTGCACTGATTATCGCAAACAAGATAATTAAGCTAATTATAATTCTAATTATTACAGGATTCATTATCCAAGAGCTTGGAATTGATATGATTCATTTCTTAGCAGCTCTTGGGATTGGTGGTCTTGCTATTGCTCTGGCTGGTAAAGACACAATTGAAAATCTCTTTGGCTCAATAATACTAGCTATAGAAAGACCTATAAAAATTGGTGACTGGGTAATTATAAAAGATAAAGAAGGAATAGTTGAGAAAATTGGTCTAAGAAGTACGACTATTAGAACATTTGAGGATTCGGCATTGATTATCCCTAACTATGCTTTTGTAACATCACAAATCAATAATATGGGTGAGAGGATATATAGAAGATATATGACCGCTCTTGAGGTTGATGAATCAACACCTACCGCTAAACTTAGATCCTATGTTGATGCTATCAATGAGTTAATCAAGAATACTTCACATATGAGAAAAGAAGGATATTACGTAAGAGTAAATAATCTAAAACCCGCATCTATAAAAATATTAGTTTATGTTTTCTTTATCTCTGCAGATTGGGGAGAAGAGCTAGAGCAACGAGAACAGTTCATTATGAGTATGTTAGACTTAGCTGAAGAGATTGGTGTCAAACTAGCACCATCACAAAAAATTCAGTTTGATGCTAATTATTCAGACTAAATCATACCCTAAAGTTTTTATTAAATAAGTATGAAAATAAAAAATCTTTTATTCAGCATAATTCTTTTTTTGATAGCTAACCAAGTGTTAGCAAATACTGAGCTTGATACTAATATTAAATCAGATTCCAAAAAACTTGAAAAAGATACCGAGAATTTCTATAGATTACCACCAAACTACTATAACATTAACGATCTTGACGATATAACCAAGAAGACTTTTAAACCATCAATATATGTCGCAATTAATGGCGGTTGGGGGCAACAAACCAATATGCCTAAAGGTGGTGGAACTGTCGTTGCTAACTTAGGATATAGATTTAGTGAATCTTATGCTGTGGAGTTTGTATACCAAAATTTTCTTGTTAGCTAATACAATACGACTCAGGTTAATAACTATTTTGCTGGAGCTGCAAAATACTATTACAAAATAAATAATTATGTAACCACATATGCTGCTGCCGGACTTGGAATTGGACACACAAATATTAATGGTATAGCTAATCAACGTAATGCTCCAAGTAGCTATTTAGATACAAATAATACATGGGGAGGATTTGCAGTCTTCCCAGTTGGAGTTATGTTTCCAATCAAGTACGTCGATAATCTTAGTCTAAAAGTATCTTATACCTATACAATATCATTTACTGGTGAATCACAAAACTTCGTAACATCTGGCTTACAGTATTCATTTTAAATGATTATGCTTTTTTAGATTAGGCTAAATAAATTCTCATAAAGAAGAGTTTATAATCCTCAAAACCACTATATTTCGCTGAGTTTAATATGTCAAATAACTAACAGAATAGAAATTATTATTTTCTATCTTTTTCAACCACAAAAACTATAATAATCTTCAACAGCAAAGCTAAACTAAAACTAATCCACAAAGCCAAAAGTATAAAATGATAATTCTAAAGAGCTATATAAAATTATAAAAATAAATATAATAGCTAAAATACCTAGATTATAACGCTTCTTATGGAGTTATTATCAAATCTAGTATATGGGAATTAAGCGGCATAATTTTTATCCTGTTTTATTTTGTCAACTTCATGCTCAGAAATGCCATCAATAAAAGTTACATTATTTAGCATTTCATTAATTCTCTTATAGCCATTTAATCTATGCC
>NZ_WBSX01000095.1 GCF_009823375.1 Francisella noatunensis subsp. noatunensis
TAGCTTTTTAACTTTACAGGATAGCTTATGATTATTTGAAGTTCTGCGGCTTTGATATAGCTTCTGTGCTATCTCAGCATTATAGTCACTATTTATACTAGTGCGATTAAGTTCCTTTTTTATAGCTCTTTCACTATAGCCAATTTTATTGGCTATTTGAGATGTTTGGTATCCTAATTTAAGTAATTCTTCTATACAATATCTATTTGAAAGAGTTAAGTGCTTTGGCATTTTTTAGTTCCTTATCGTTTATTTTAGTTTCGTCAAAACCTAATAAACTATATTTGGAACTCTCTTTCAACTATTTAAAACTTTCAGAATACAATCTAGCAAATATAAGTATAAAATAGTATTAAAGCTATTTTAGAGTTAAAGGTTATATAGATAGTAACTTTTGTCTATAGAATTTCAATTCATTTATAGACTCTCGAATATCATCTAAAGCCTTATGTGTAGATTTTTTATAGAAACTTTCGCCATTACCCCAATACTCATTGAGAAGCTTCAAGCTTGTAACATCAAGCATTCTATAATGACAATAGTCATCTATGTCAGGCATGTGTTTTGCTAAGAATCTTCTGTCCTGCCATATTGAGTTACCACACAAAGGAGAGCTTTGATATGGCACATACTCTTTTATAAACTCAAGAATTTTTTGCTCAGCTTGTTTCAAAGAGGTTTTACTATCTTTTACTCTCTGAGTTAGACCAGTTTCACCGTGAACCTTTATACACCATTCATTCATTGAGTTTAAAATTTCATCTGACTGATGAATTGCAATTGGTTTAGCCTCAGCAATTATATTTAGATTTTTATCTGTGATAATTGCAGCTATCTCAATAATTCTACAATTATCGACATCTAAACCTGTCATCTCAAGATCAATCCAGACTAGATTATATGTAGATTGCATGCGCTTAATCCTTTACTCTAGATACATAAGTTGAAGTTCTAGTATCAACTTTTATAATTTCGCCAGTTTGTACAAAAAGAGGTACGCGCACTACAGCGCCTGTTGATAATGTTGCTGGCTTGCCACCTGTACCTGCTGTATCACCTTTAAGACCCGGATCTGTTTCAACAATTTCAAGATTAACAAAGTTCGGAGCAATTATTGAGATAGGTTGACCATTGAATAGTATTATTTGATATTCATCTTGGTCTTTGAGCCACTTCTTTGTTTCGCCAAGAGCTTCTTGAGAAACCATATATTGCTCAAAAGTTTCTGGATGCATAAAAACATAGCTATCTCCGTCAAAGTAAGAGTAAACCGCGTTTAACTCTTCAACATCAGCAGCCTCAACAGATTCTCCAGATTTAAAAGTTTTTTCAACGACTCTATCATTTAATAGGTTTTTTAGTTTAACTCTATTAAAAGCTTGTCCTTTACCAGGTTTTACAAATTCATTTTCAACGATAACCATAGGGTTACCATCAATTAGAATCTTTAAGCCGCCTTTAAACTCATTTGTACTATAACTAGCCATTTTTAATCCTTATTTAGTTTGATGTAATACTTTTAATTCCAACATTCAGAGGGTGTTTTGTTTATGATACCACCATCAACTTCAAGCTCTATATTTCTACATGGAGTATCAGCTGTTTGTGAGTTCTGTGCTACAGCGGTTATTACATAGCTTACATTGGGACATTCAGGTTCCCCAGAACAATATGAGAGTAGATAGTAACCATTTGCAGTATTCTCATGATAGAAGCTACTTATGCTACTACCAGAAGGAAATGATCCAAAACGGATCTCAAAATTATCAGCAGCACTTGCTGCTGAAAGTAGTTCAGCTGTTGCTTCTGATCTATGGTTTTTTAGTATGTGGTTGTTGTACATTGGTAAGCCAATTGATGCAAGAATTGCTATTATTGCAATCACTACCATCAGTTCAACCAACGAAAATCCATTATTCCTATTTGCTAGCATATTAATGGTACTCTTAATATATTTGAGGTTTGCCATTTGGTCTAGTTCTATAGCGACGATGTTGCCATAAGTACTGCTCTGGATATTTTCTTATAGCATCTTCCAGGAGTTTATTTGTCATTTCAGCATCTTTATAGGCGTCACCTGTAAACTCCAATGGCTCACCTATGACAATTTTATATTTTTTTAGGCACTTTTTTCTAACATAATATACAGGTAGCACTATAGAGTTTGTTTTTTCAGCTAACCATGGGGTTACGGTCAAAGTTGAACACAATGTTCCAAAAAATGGAGCAAAAATAGAGTTTTCAAGTCCAGTGCTTTCTAAGCCAAAGTCTTGATCTGGAGCGTACCACATAGAGTAGCCTCTTTTTAAGCTTTTAATAGCACTTATTAAGTTTTTACTGTCTAGACATCTATATATGTTTTTTTCACGATATTTTTTGATTAGCTCCTCAAGAAGGTCATTGGTATTCTTTTGGTACATAACTGTAAGAGGGGGATGATTTTCTGCTACATGGCGTCCAACTATTTCTATACAGTGAAAGTGAAAACCTAAGAATATAACATTTGTATTTGGATTTTCATGATATTTTTTGAATATACTTAATGAATCGCCTTCCCATTCAAATTTTATTTTATTGAACCTTTTTTTTAATAGAAACCACGCAGCAGTAGTTTCAGCTCCTGATAAAATCATTGAGTAATAACTTTTATTAACTAGTTTATTAATTTCTTTTGTAGATTTTTCAGGAAAGGCTATCTTGAGATTCTCTCTTGCAATTTCATTCCTACTTTTTAAGAATGGCTTAATAATGATGCCAATAGCAAGCACTATATACCTATGAGTAAATAATGGTAATTTTGAGCCAAAATTCATTATCCCTACGATAATCCAAATACCCCAGTTTTTAGGTTCAAGCTTGTTATTTTTCATTAGTATCTTTAAATTAAAATGTTAAATCTATTTTAACATACACTTTTTTAATCATAAACATTAATAAATCTTTTCTTCTCCTAGAGGTCTTGTCTTATAGCGACGGTGTTGCCATAAGTACTGTTCAGGGTATTTTCGAATAGCTCTTTCAAGAAACTGATTAATAAGCAAAGCATCTTTATAATCATCTCCTGAAAACTCCATTGGCTCGCCAGATATGAGTTTATATCCAGATAAGTCTTTATTTCTAACGTAATATGTAGGGATTACTATAGATTTGGTTTTCCGAGCTAACCATGGAGTGACTACTAATGTAGAACAAAGTTTTCCAAAAAAAGGTACAAAAATACTATGTTCTTTAAAGTCTTGGTCAGGAGCATACCAAAGAGTCATCTTCGATCTTAAGCTTTTTATCATGGTAAGCATATTTTTACGCTCAAAACATTTATCTACATATTTTAATCGAGATGAAGTTATTATGTGTTCCATTACAGGGTTTTTATGCTTCTGATACATAAGGCTTAATGGCTTAAATTTGTCTCCACAATATCTACCTGCTATTTCTAATGTGTGAAAGTGAAAACCTAGAGACATTAAGGGTCTATCTAAATTATTATGAGTAGCAATAAACGATTGAAATTCCGTTTCATCTACATTTGTTTTTTTAAAATTCTTATCTGACATAAACCATGCTATTAAGCTTTCAAATCCAGTCATACAAACAGACCTATAGCTCTCATCTACTAATTTTAATATTTCAGTTTCAGATTTATCTGGGAAAGCTATTTTTAGATTAATGTAAGCTACTTTATTACGTTTTTTAGCTAAAGGTTTTGCTATTTTACCAATAAATATAGCTAATCGCATCAGAGTCTTATAAGAAAGAGTGTTAACTAAGATTTTAGCAATAAGGATAGCTAACCAAAGTCCCCAGTATTTCGGTTTAAGTAGAGATTTATCCATATTACTTTTTATGAGTAGCTTGGTAGTGTCTTGTGATAATCCATTGTTGTAATATACTAATTACATTGTTAGTTAACCAGTATAATACTAGACCAGATGGGAATGAAGCAAATAAGAATGTAAATATTACAGGTAAGAACATCATTATCTTAGCTTGCATAGGGTCTGTAGGTGCTGGAGATAATTTTTGCTGTAAGAACATTGATATACCCATAAGTATAGGTAATACAAAGTAAGGATCTTTCATTGATAAGTCATGAATCCAGAATATAAAAGGAGCTTGTCTTAATTCAACAGATTCAAGTAATACCCAGTACAGTGAAATGAAAATAGGAATCTGTATAAGCATAGGTAAACAACCACTTAGAGGGTTTACCTTCTCTTCTTTATACATCTCCATCATTTTCTTGCCTAGAGCTTGACGATCATCTTTATATATTTCTTGTAAGCGTTTGACTCTAGGTTGTAGCATTCTCATTTTTGCCATAGAGCGATAACTCTTAGCAGAAAGAGGATAGAATATAAGTTTGATTAAGCAAGTAACTAGAATAATTGCTAAGCCCCAGTTACCTACAAGTGAATGTATTTGATTCATCACCCAGAAGATTATTTCTGAGAAGAATGAAAGCATGCCGTAATCTAGAGTTTTTTCTAAGTTAGGGGCTAGATCTACTAAGTTAGCTTTGATGATTGGTCCGCTATATAATACTGAATCTATATTTTCTGATTGACCAGGAGCGATTGAGAATCCAGTGTAAGCCCCAGCTTCAAAGACATCATTGTTTAGGTTTTTATAGTATATTTTTGAGTCATTTGATTGTGGAATCCAAGCACTTACAAAGTAGTGCTGTATAAATGCAACCCAGCCTAGACCCTGACTATTTATAACAGTAGGTTGACCGTTAGTCTTTGAAATATCTTTGAAAGATTCTTTTCTGAAAGAATCATTAGCTGTAGAGTAAGCAACACCAGTAAAAGTGTAACTGTGAGCATTTAATAGACTAAAGCTATCACCGGCTGGATTAAAGCCCCTTGCTAATGAATCATCAATAATAACGCTTACAGGCTCTGACGTGGTGTTTTTAATATTCTGAGATACAGAAATATTGTATTTAGCATCATCAAAGGTGTATGTTCTAGTTATTTCTAGACCATCAACACTTCCAGTAAGAGTTAGTACCTGTTTACCATTTTCTTTTTTGATTCCTTGGCTTTCAAAATTGACATCAACAGGCTTTTTGTTGATAACAATAGTGCTTTTGGCAATATATTCTGAACCTTGTTTGTCAGTAAGTAAAGCCATTGGTGTCTTATCATCAAGACTTACACTATAATCTTCTAATGATGCAGATATAATAGCACCATCAAGTAAGCTGATCTTAAGATTTTTGAATACGTCTGTGTTAATAGTCACGCTTTTAGCATCATCATACTTTGAGAAACTTGTGGTTTTCGTTAGCGATGCTTTTGCATCAGATGTTGATAGATTTGTTGTAGCAGCAGTATCACTATTATAGTGACTATTATCTTGTTGAGTTTGAGTCATTTGTGGTTGACTGCTGTTTGATGGGAAAGTTTGCTCCCATCTACCCATCAATGAGATAAGCATTATAGCTATCGTGACTAACAGTAGTATTTTTATATGATTAGCTTTCATTGTTTATTATTAACCTTTTTATTTTTACAAGGAACCGGATCGTAGTAGTCTCTTTTTGCAAATGGATGACATCTCAAGAGCCTACGGGTACTTAAATATAATCCCTTTATTATACCATGAGTTTTTAGAGCTTCTAGAGCATATTCTGAACAAGTAGGATAATATCTGCATCTAGCAGGTATAAAGGGACTTATACAATAGCGATATAGATTGATTATAGCTATAAAAGGAGCCAGTGTAATTCTCTTAAAAAATTTTCGAAATTTTTTATCGATTGCCACAATTCTTCCTTAGTAGCTTGAGATGCTGTTTTTTTACTTAAAACTATCAAGCTTTTGTGTTCTAAGAGATCTTTATGTAAGCGAAAAGATTCTTTAATAATTCTTCTACAAAGATTTCTTTTAGTAGCTTTCTTAATGCTTTTTTTGGGTAAGATTGCACACATGCCAGGTTCTTTATGAGTTCTATGACTTAAAAGGAATGTGAAATGCAGAGTTCCAAGTTTTGCATCTACATTGTCAAAGGCTTGTTTAATCTCACTTTTATCTAGTATATTTTGCTTTGTTAAGCAAAAATTACGCTGCAAGCTTAGCTCTACCTTTAGCTCTTCTGTTTCTAATAACTTTTCTTCCGCTTAGTGTCTTCATACGAGCACGGAAGCCATGAGTTCTTTTTCTTTTTAAGTTTGAAGGTTGGAATGTTCTTTTCATTTTAGTTTCCTCTTTAAATTCTAATCTTTATTTAATACATTACAGAAATAGTTTCGGTATTCTATAGAAAAAACCTAGATTAGTCAAATACTAATTACTAGGGTTAGTTGCATGGTATTAGGTTCATTTCTGACAATTGACCCCAGGATTCATCAGGACATTTTTTAGGTTTCTCAGATGGTAAGCAGTAACCTTGCCAACCTCGATAGTTTTCAACTGCCAAGCACTTTTTGAATTTTTTAACACTTAAGTATGCTGGTGTCCAAGTTGCTGAGTTTGAGCCGACTAGTTGCTCTTGCTTTGGTTGATCTATAGCCGGTATAGTACCCTCTTTAGCTTCTTTACTTAGAGGAGAAGGTGTTGCGTTCATTGGCATAGGTGTAGTGCTACTTTTTTTTGTATCAGTTGAAGAGGTTATTGTTGTTGTCGATCCACTTACTATTGAGCTTGTTGAGTTAGTATCATTTATGTTTGCACTAAAACTGTTAGCAAAGTAGAAACCACATACAAGTAGCATAGATATTCTTTTCATTTTTGATAAATAAGTATATTTAATTATGTTCTTCTATAATATTTATTTTCATTTCAGTATTCAAGCTAATGATAGTTGCTAGATTGTATTCTGAAAGTTTTAAATAGTTGAAAGAGAGTTCCAAATATAGTTTATTAGGTTTTGACGAAACTAAAATAAACGATAAGGAACTAAAAAATGCCAAAGCACTTAACTCTTTCAAATAGATATTGCATAGAAGAATTACTTAAATTAGGATACCAAACATCTCAAATAGCCAATAAAATTGGCTATAGTGAAAGAGCTATAAAAAAGGAACTTAATCGCACTAGTATAAATAGTGACTATAATGCTGAGATAGCACAGAAGCTATATCAAAGCCGCAGAACTTCAAATAATCATAAGCTATCCTGTAAAGTTAAAAAGCTA
>NZ_WBSX01000096.1 GCF_009823375.1 Francisella noatunensis subsp. noatunensis
GTGCTATTGTAACAATGGTCGATAGAGCTAGCAGATTTACTATTTTAGCCAAGTCTATAGATAGAACAGCTAATTCAATCAATAGAATATTGTACAAAGTATCTAATGGTCATAAAATATTAACAGCTACATTTGATAATGGTAAAGAGTTTGCTAAACATAAGAAGCTAACTAGCAAGACTGGCATCAAAGTATTCTTTGCTGATCCATACAGTCCTTGGCAAAGAGGTACTAATGAAAACATGAATAGGTATATCAGACAATTTATACCTAAAGGTACTAACTTTAACAATATATCTCATCAATACATTAGAAGTTACAGATAGACTTGAATAATAGACCTAAGAAATGTTTAAATTACTTGACACCTAATGAAGTACATTTTGGTATCTCTATAAACATTGAGAATACAATCTAGCTTTTATTAATAAATTATCCAATCTGAACTATATAGAATCATATAAAGGTAGATTTGGTGGTGTATCAATTTCGCAAGCTACATACAATATAAAACTATCAACTATTGTTAAAGAACTAGAACCGATGAACATTGTAGAATGCTTTGACAAGGATAAAGCAACCTGTCCATTAATACCAAACTGTAAACTCAAATTTATACTAAATTAAGCAAGCAATGATTTTATAGCACGATTGAGTGACTATAGATTTATTGATATATGCAATATTGTACCTTAAATCAAAATAATGAATAAATCTTTAGACTATATTTTTATATCTTCACTAGCAACTATCGTCGCATTATCTTGACTAGAGATTACATAGAACTTACTTGGATTAAGTTGTTTTTTATAGTCATCAAAAACTAGAGGGCTATGCTCTTTAGGTTTATCTTTTACTACAAGAATGTTTAGCTGATTTGAGTTATTCCAATATTTAACAAATTTATCAAATTTCATTAAATATTTATCTACATTTGATTTAGGGAACTCTCTAACATCATCTAACTCACCTTCATCATTAATAATAATTACATTACGTTTAGTGTAGAAGATAATGTCATAAAAGCAATCACTCTCAAAAACTTGAGCATTTGGATATTTCTGATATATTTTAGATACTTCTTGAGCTGTCTTATATTTAGAGCTTGTATCAAAATAATCTCCTAGTACATAACCCAAATTTGCAACAGTCATCATCATAATACAAGTATAAGCAACTAATTTATTTACTGAAAAAGTGTTTAATTCTTTGATTAATTTGATCGTGATTACAGTAGCTATTATTGCAATTGCTAATAAGATTAAGAAATATTTATAGCCAAAAATCCAATACTGAGGAAGGCATAAAAGAGCTATAGCTACAATAGGAAGCAGAGCAAAAATAAAGATAATAAATTTAAAATTTATCCCATCCCACTTATCAAATTTTTGTAAATCTATGCTTTTAAAGTAAATAGCTACAAGTATTGATAATGGTAGGATTAATGGTGCTAAATAGCCAAACAAGAAAGACTTAGAGATTCCAAAAAATATAAATATAAATGTCGCCCAAATAAATAAAAACCACTTATCTGAATTTTGCTTACGATTTTCGAAGGCTTTTTTTGAAAAGAAGCTTTTAAGTACTTTAGGCAAAAATAGAGTCCAAGGGAAAAAAGCTCCCATAATTGCTAACAAATAAATAATTTTAGAAACTTCTCTATTTTGCTCATCTGTTGAGAATCTAAGTATTTGTTGCACTACTATATAATAATAAGCAAAATTAGGATGGTACTTGTTCAACTGCAAATATCCATAGTAACGAAATGACTGCTACAATTACTAAGCCAAGATAAAGCCTAATATCAAGTAGCCTTTTATACTGTCCCATGATAACAGAATATAAACCTACTATAGCCATAGGAAAAACTATTCCCATTAGTCCCTTTGGTCATAACAGCTAATCCAGCAAATATAAATGCTAAAATAAGCCAATATGTACTTTTCTTGTAGTCATGATCATATTTAAGGCTTACCTAATAACTAAGCATAGTCATATTTAAAAATACTGCTATAGCCAAGTCCATGTTCAGATATCTACCAACAAATAGAAATAAAACTGTACTTAGACTTACTCCTACTGATAATAATGCTGTTTGACGGCAATCTAATACTTTGCGTACTGCGATATATGTAAAAATTAAACATATGCCTAGTAATACAGGATTTACAAGTCTTGCTCCCCATGTATTCTCGCCAAATATGCTCATAAATATACAAGTAATCCAATATACTAGCGGAGGCTTATGAAAAAATATTATTCCATCTATATATGGAACTATAAAGTTATGATTTGCAAGCATCTCTCTTGCTACTTCAGAATATCTAGTTTCATCAGGAACATAAAAATTAGCTACGCCATACATACAAAAAGCTACAACCATTGTAGCTAAAATTAGCAAAATATCTTTAAATTTGTTATTTATTGGGATTAATTAACTTTGATTTTCTTGGAAGAACTTTTTAGTAAGACAAATAGTTTTTTCGATATCTTCATCACTATGAGCAATTGATATAAAACCTGCTTCATAAGCAGATGGTGCTAAATATACATCATTATCAAGCATATATGCAAAATATTGATTAAACATTTTAAGATTAGTTTTACCCAAATCTGTAAATGTATTAACAGCAACCTTTTCACTACAGAAAAATAGTCCAAACATTCCACCTAAATATTTCGCATGGAAATTAAAATCATAAACTCTAGCAGCCTCATTTAATCCATCAACTAATTGTTTAGCTTTAGCTTCTAATTTAACAAAAAAGTCATCTTGTGAAACTTTTTCTAATGTTTTGATACCAGCTGCCATAGCAATTGGATTGCCTGATAAAGTACCTGCTTGATATACTGGTCCAGCTGGAGATACTTTTTGCATAATTTCTTTGCGACCTCCAAAAGCACCTACTGGCATACCACCACCAATCACTTTACCTAATGTTGTCAAATCAGGCTTAACATCATAAATACTTTGAGCACCACCTAATGCAACTCTAAAACCAGTCATCACTTCATCAAAGATAAGTAAGCTATTATTTTCATCACAAACTGATCTAAGCTTAGCTAAGAAATCATCTTGTGGGAAAATCATATTCATATTACCTGCAATAGGCTCAACTATTATACAAGCGATTTCATCTTTGTATTTTTTAAAGAGAGCTTGTATTGAGTCTATATCATTAAAACTAGCAACTAAAGTATCCTTAACTACATCTTCTGGTACACCCGGAGAATTTGGCTGTCCTAATGATAGTGCTCCAGATCCAGCAGCCACAAGAAACTCATCTGCATGTCCATGATAGCAACCTTCAAATTTGATAATTTTATTTCTACCTGTATATGCTCTTGCTAATCTAATAGCACTCATTGTCGCTTCAGTACCGGAATTTACGAATCTAACTTGTTCAATATTTGGCATAAGTTCAATTATTTTTTTAGCTAGTTCAACTTCTTGCTTGCATGGAGCTCCATAACTTAGACCATTTTTTAACTGACATTGTATAGCTTCAAGAACATCATCATCACCATGACCTAAAATCATTGGTCCCCATGATCCGATATAATCTATATATTTGTTCCAATCAATATCATATAAATAAGCACCTTTCGCTGATTTTATGAATCTTGGAAATTCTTGCCCAACACTTTTAAACGCTCTAACTGGAGAGTTGACTCCACCAGGTATATATTGTAAGGCCTCTTGGAATAAACTTTGAGAGTTAATTTTATTTTCCATATTCTTGTTCCTGTCTCATTTTATTTATTTTTTTCTCGACTGCTTGCATTAGTAAGCTTGCAGCATTAACTTTGGTAGCTTTATAGATTTCTTGGATACCTGTTGGACTAGTAATGTTAACTTCTGTTAGTTTATCTCCTATCACATCTAAACCAGCAAACATTACCCCTTCTTTTTTTAGTTTTTTAGCAACTTTTTTAGCTATTTTATAGTCTTGCTCCTGAAGTTCTCTTACTTCAGCTCTAGCTCCAGCTGCCAAGTTACCACGATTATCACTATCACTAGGAATCCTAGCTAAGAGATACTTAATAGGCTCTCCATTGACTATCAGAATTCTCTTATCACCATCTTTTATTGCTTCTTGATAATCTTGTACCATTATATATCTGGTTTCATGATGAGTTAGCGTTTCAAGGATGACGTTCTTGTTTTTGTCGCCATCTTTAATCCTAAAGATAGAGCTGCCACCCATTCCATCAAGAGGTTTAACAATAATATCTTTATGCTCTGCGTAAAACTGATTAATCTGTTTATAGCTTCTAGTTATCAAAGTATTTGGTGCAAATTTAGGATAATTTGAAATAGCTACTTTCTCATTAAAATCTCTAAGTGCTTGTGGATTATTTACGATTAATACTCCATATTTTTTCGCCAAATCAAGCATATATGTCACATATATATATTCCATATTAAATGGCGGGTCTTTACGCATAAAAATACAATCAAGATCTAACAGCGATAAATCATGATGTTGAGATAATATTTCATACCAAGATTCCTTTGCTTTATGGATTTTTATCTTAAGCGCATCACCTTTAGGATTACCATTAATTATAGATAAATCATTCAAATAAAAAGTATAAATTTCCCAGCCTTTATCTTGAGCTGCTTGTAGCATCATATATGTGCTATCTTTTGAAATATTAAAAGAGTTTAAGTTATCTATTATAAATCCTACTTTCATTATTTATCCTATTTTATACCCGATATATTTATCTAAATCTTTACCATTTAAAATATCTGCAATATTTAACATTTTCTTGTTGGGAAATTGTAATTGCTTAAATCTAATTATCTTGTCATTTGTAGCAATATCAAAACCATTTTTAATTATATCTATAATTGCTGTAACTTCATCATTTGCTGACTTTTCTAGTATCTCAAAATCACCTACTTTGACTTGCTCACCTTCTAACATAAAAAATGCTGATGGCCATGGAGTAAATGCTCTAATATGACAACTAATTTTTTCGACAGATTTTGTAAAATCTATAAGACCTTCTTGCTTAGTGATCTTATGTGCGTAACTAGGCTCGCCTTGCTGAGGTTGCGGTTTGATCGTATCAATATTTTCTAAAGTTTCTAATAATGGTTTTATTGATAGCTTAGCAAACTTATCATGTAGTGATTGGGATGTATCTGTATCTTTTATCTCAACTTCTAGAGTATTTAATATATCTCCAGTATCAAGTCCTGCATCCATTTGCATTATACAGATTCCAGTTTTAGAGTCTCCTGCTTGGATTGCTCTCTGGATAGGTGCTGCGCCACGCCATTTAGGAAGTAATGAAACATGAATATTTAAACAACCATATTTAGGAATATCCAAAAACTCCTGAGGCACTATAATTCCGTAAGCTATCACAACTATGATATCTGGTTTTAATTCTTTAATTTGCTCAAGTACTTGAGGGTCTTTCTTAAAAGACAATGGTTGAAAAACTGGTGTGTTGTTGGCTATAGCGACTTCTTTGACAGGTGAGAATTGTATTTTCTTACCACGCCCTTTTGCTCTATCTGGCTGAGTAAGCACCGCTTGAATATTATGCTGTGATTGATATAAGTCTTTTAGAACTTGCGCTGAAATATCAGGAGTTCCAGCAAAAACTATATTTAACTTTTTCATTGTTACTAATCTCTAAAAGCGTATGCTCGTAATTGAACACTACTTAATTCAGTAATTTGACCCTCTGGGAATAGACAAACGTATTTTATCTCATGTGCACCATTTTGAGCAGCTAATTTTACAGCTTCTCTAATATTCTCATTACATAATTTCTGAAAATCTCTCTCTTGATCTACACCTATTACTACTCTTATTTCACCTATGTTATCTTGTGTATCTGTTTGATAACATAGATTAAATATTCTGACTTGTTTTGGATCTGTAGCTGGCAATTTTGCACTATATTTAGGTAAATATATACCTTTTGGTTCAGGGGTATTCTTAGAAACAAAAAAATATATACAAGATATAAAAACTATAAACAATATACCAACATACATCAAATTTTGACTTAATCGACTCATTAAAAATTAAATATTGCTCTAAACTAGCTAGATTTTAACACATCTAGTCTATATTGGCTAAATATTAAGTTATATTACAAACAAATTGAAAATCATAACCAAAACCATTATCATATTTATAAATTTAAATATATATTTGTTTCAATATGTTGTCTATCACAAATTTTCTAAAAATAATTTCTGATAAAAATAGATTAATTATTTTATATGTATTAAACAAAAATACTCTTTGCGTATGTGATATCCAAAAACTTATCTCATTAACTCAAGGAGCGTTATCAATACAGCTAAAAAATCTTGTAACTACTGGATTACTAGAATCTTTTAAGCAAAGCAAATGGGTATTTTATAAACTAAATAAAAATATTCCAAAATATCAGTTAAATATTTTAAATGAGCTTTTCAAACAAGTAGATAAAGACGAAGAAGTTCAACAAATAATATCTAAACTAGAAATTTCTGAAATTTGTAGAATTTAAGGAGTGATAATGAAATTAAAGTTTCTCGATAGGTTTCTGACCTTATGGATATTTTTAGCTATGATTGTGGGTATCACCATTGGATATACTCTACCAGAAGCTAAAAATTTTATATCAAAATTTGATATTGGATCAGGTAATTGGTTAATAGGATTAGGCTTAATTGTGATGATGTATCCACCACTAGCAAAAGTTAAATACTCAACAATGCCTAAAATATTTAAAGATACTAAAATTTTGCTTTTATCTTTAGTTCAAAACTGGCTGATTGGACCTATCCTGATGTTCATCTTAGCAGTTATTTTTTTCCATGACCAACCTAGCTTTATGATAGGACTAATTTTAATAGGGTTAGCTAGATGCATTGCTATGGTAATTGTGTGGAATGATTTAGCCAAAGGATCTAGAGAATATTGTGCTGGATTAGTTGCATTTAATAGCTAGATTGTATTCTCAATGTTTATAGAGATACCAAAATGTACTTCATTAGGTGTCAAGTAATTTAAACATTTCTTAGGTCTATTATTCAAGTCTATCTGTAACTTTCTAATGTATTGATGAGATATATTGTTAAAGTTAGTACCTTTAGGTATAA
>NZ_WBSX01000097.1 GCF_009823375.1 Francisella noatunensis subsp. noatunensis
TAGCTTTTTAACTTTACAGGATAGCTTATGATTATTTGAAGTTCTGCGGCTTTGATATAGCTTCTGTGCTATCTCAGCATTATAGTCACTATTTATACTAGTGCGATTAAGTTCCTTTTTTATAGCTCTTTCACTATAGCCAATTTTATTGGCTATTTGAGATGTTTGGTATCCTAATTTAAGTAATTCTTCTATGCAATATCTATTTGAAAGAGTTAAGTGCTTTGGCATTTTTTAGTTCCTTATCGTTTATTTTAGTTTCGTCAAAACCTAATAAACTATATTTGGAACTCTCTTTCAACTATTTAAAACTTTCAGAATACAATCTAGCAAGTATAAATACATATCTGATATGGCTTATGAGTGTTCGGTTAGTAGTAAGACTCTAGCAAGGAAAATCAAAAAAATATAGGGATGAATTTTAGTGATTGAAAAAAACAATTGCATATTGTTATAGCTCTACAAAAATTATATGAAGGTTATTCAGTAAATTGGGTTTCAGAGTATTTAGGGTATGAATCGACGAGTACTTTTGTTATTTTCTTTAAGAAGATTTTTAAATGTTCTCCTAAAAGGTATGTTAAAAACTATTGTCAGAATAGTTTTTAAATATCATCAACACTTATTTTTTCAGGATTTGCAACAAAAAGCGAAAAAATAACCATAATAACCGTTACACAAAGACAAATAATAAGAGGTAACTTCCAACTAGAAGTTATTTGATGGAATGTCCCAGTTATAATAGGACCTAAAGCGGCTAATATATAGGCTATTGATTGAGATTTACCAGAAAGGACAGTAGCTAGTTGTGTATTACTAGTTCTTATACCTATTAATATTAAGCTGACCATGAATGCACCGCCAACTCCTATTCCGAGCATTACAATTGCAATAAAAGTAAATATATTAAGTAAAAGAAATAAAATTCCTAAAAAATTACATAATGCAAATGCTAATGTAATAATATTTTTGTTTTTTAATATTTTCATAAGTGGGGTTATTATTAATACAGGTAAGCATGATATTTGAAATAACCCTGCTAAATAACCAGCATCTTGAATAGAGTATCCTTTGCTTTCTAGAATGGAAGGAATCCATGTAGAAAGAGTGTACATAAGTATACTACTGCATGATAGGAATATACTTATTTGCCATGCGATTTTAGATTTCCAGATGTGACTATTGAGATTTGTGGAGTTATCGTTTTTTGGTAATAAGGTTTTATTTTTGAGTTGAGGTAGCCATGTAATTAAAGTTATTATACCAAGTATAGCAACACTTGATAGTGCTAGTGTTAAGCTAGAGTTGCCTGAGTAAGAGAGTTTTTGTGCTAGATGCATGATCGGTATCATTAAACTAATAGTTAGCCAAGATCCTAGACCCATCATTAATCCATATGCTGATATTATAATATGTATATTGTTTGGAAATTTTTGCTTTATAAAAACTGGGATAAGAACATTAGATATAGTGATACCAATACCGATAATGATGGTACCTAAAAATATTGAACATACATTAATATGAGAGCGTATTAACATGCCAAGAGTTATCAATATTATAGATATCATTAGGCTTGTTTCCAACGAGAGTTTTTTCGTAAAAGAAAAAATGAATACAGATAATGTTGCAAAAATTAGTAATGGTAAGCTAACTAATAGCCCAGCTGCTCCTGGAGAAATAGTAGTTGTATTTATAATATTTGTAAGTAGTGGTGATATGGATGTAATAGGAGCCCTTAAAATAGAAGCTATTAGAATAATTCTAATAAAGCAAATAAATAGGTGTTTAGTATTTTTCATTTAATCTATATTAATACGTTTTTGGTATTTATATATTATGATATTTATTTTTTTTAGAAGAGACTATTTATTTGGTTTAGAGGACATTTTAGCTGTGGAGAATTGTCTTAATAAAATATCTATCCTTTGAAGCCTGTAGCCACAACATAGAACTCTCTTGATTTGGGTCTTGATGATTTTGGTTTAAATTGTGTTACTTTGTTAAAAGACTCTCTTACTAATTTAAGGTATTCATCACTTCCTTGACCTTGAAAAACCTTCGCAACAAAAGAACCATTTCTGTTTAGATTTGTAGTTGCAAAGTCCAGAGCAAGTTCAAGAAGATAGATTGATCTTGCTTGATCAGAGGTTTTGTTTCCACTTAGGTTTGGAGCCATATCAGATATTACACAGTCAATTTTCTTATCATTTATAAGTTGGTTTAGCCTTTCGTAAGTTTCATCACTAGAAAAGTCTCCTTGGATAAACTCTACGCCAGCAATAGGAGTCATTTCAAGTAAATCTAGAGCAATAAGTTTACCATTGTTACCTATAAATTTTACTACCTGTTCTGACCACCCTCCTGGAGCTGCTCCAAGATCAACTATAAACATATTCTGCTTGAATAAGTTATATTTATCTTGTATTTCAAGAATTTTGAAACTAGCCCTGCTTCGATAGCCAAGTTTATTGGCTTGAGCTACATAGTAATCAGAAGTATGCTCTTGAATCCATTTCTTAGTACTAGAACCTTTAGACATAGTTATCTTAGAATTTTTTCTTTATATTGTATGAATATTTTATAGATAAATAAAGCATGCTGATGGATATTGTTTTTATGTATATCAAAAGCTTATAAAACAGATGTTTTAGAGTTATAATTAATTTAGTATGGTTCTCATGTTTTGAGTTTAGAATGTATAGAAAAATATTTGTGGTCTGTTTAATAGGTTTGTCTATGGCCTCTTGTACTATAAAAGAAGATATTCAAGACAATATTGATCATTATGATAGGTTAACAAGGTGTAGTAAAGCCAAAGAAGTTAGTTATAGTAAGCATACAAATGATATTGATGGTGCTAGATTTTTAGTTGCAAATTATCCAGATCAAGTTATTCGTTTAGATGGTAAAGATTTTGATGACAGATATAAGAAGCTAGTAGAGTATCTTAAAGATAATGGCTATACAGTTATGATAAATGAGAAGCTGCCTCAAACAGCTACCGTTATCGCTGAACTTAATAAACCTCTTCCTGATATGAAGTATATGGGAGTTATAATGGAGCAAGATTCAAAAATGGGTCAAACTGTATATAGTATCTCTTATGGAGGTAATGAGTTTAAAGCTCGACAATTTTATACTAACATATAAGAAAACGCTATGACTTTTTAGTAAATAATGATGCAAAGATGAGAAATATTACTCCACATGTTATTGCTGAATCAGCTATGTTAAAAGATGGCCAGTGGTAATTACCAATATGAAAATCTAAAAAGTCTATGACATAACCTTGAAAAGCTCGATCATAGAAGTTACCCAGTGCTCCTCCTAATATAAGTGAGAATGAAACTAAGTTAAGTCTTGCACTAGTAGGTTGTTTGATGATTAGATATATAAGTATGATCGCTGCGATTAATGAAATAGTGGCAAACATAATCATTTGCCATGATGTTTGATCATTACTTAGTAGGCTGAATGCAGCGCCATGATTGTATAATAAAGTAAAATTAAAGAAGCTAGTTACTTTTACAGGTTGGGCAAATTCTAATTGTGTATTAGCCAAATACTTTGTGTATAGATCAGCAATTATAATAGCAATTGCCAAAATAAAATATTTAAGCTTAGGTTTAAGCGAATTCACGTGACTCTCCGTCTTCAGTAGTAATATTTTCAACGCAACGACTGCAGATATCTTGATATTCTTGATTTTGACCTACAGTAGCACTACGATGCCAACATCTTTCACATTTTGGCTCTTCAATCTTATTAACTTCAATATTTAGACCAGTGATATTTGATTCAATAGAGTCATTTGTTTTTTCTTCAATAGTTCTCAGACTTGCTTTTGATGATATCAGTAGGAATCTTAGTTCATTGCCAAGTTTCTCTAGAGGTTTATAATTATCATTATCTGCATATATGATAATTTCTGCTTCTAATGATGCTTTAATTACATCTTCATTTCTTTTAATTTCAAGTATTCTATTGACTTCTGAGCGTATTTCTTGAATTTTTGCCCAGAAATCTAGATTTAATTCATCTTGATCATTAAATGATTTTAGATCAGTATACCATTCACAAAGTTGAATAGGTAAATCAGTTGTTTTTGGCGTAGCTTCCCAGATTTCATCAGCTGTATATGAAAGTATAGGAGACATCCATCTTACTAGAGCATGTACTATATGATATATAGCAGTCTGAGCTGATTTACGTGGATGACCATCTGCTTTTGCAGTATATTGTCTATCTTTGATAATATCTAGATAGAAGCTACCCATTTCAATAGAGCAAAAGTGGTGGATCAATTGAGCTACAGTATGAGTTTGATATTTATCGTAAGCTTCAATTATTTTGTCTTGGAATTCTTTTGTTTTAGCTATTGCCCATTGATCTAATTTGACTAGTTTGTCAAACTCAATAATATCTGTTTCTGGATTAAAGCCTTCTAGGTTTGATAATAAGAATCTAGCAGTATTACGCAATCTACGATAAGTATCAGCAGTTCTTTTTAGAATCTGATCAGAAACAGCCATTTCGCTCTTATAATCAGTGGATGCTGTCCATAGACGAAGTATATCTGCACCTAGGGTATTATAAATATCTTGAGGTGAAGTTACATTACCTAGAGATTTAGACATTTTACGTCCATGCTCGTCAACTACAAAACCATGAGTAAAAACTTCCTTGTAAGGTTGGCTACCTTTGGCAGACATAGCCACTAATAGAGATGTTTGGAACCAGCCACGATGTTGATCAGAACCTTCTAAATACAAATCAGCAGGGTAGCTTAAACTTTTGTCTATATCTAAAATACACATGCTTGATGAACCAGAGTCAAACCATACATCCAATGTATCTTTCACACGTTTATATGCATCTGTCTCAGCTATGAAATCATTATCATCAGCATTAAACCATGCCTCAATACCACCTTTTTCTATCTTTTGAGCTACTTTGTGAAGTATCTCAATAGTATTAGGATGTAGTTCTTCAGTTTCTTTATGGATGAATAATGGTAGTGGTACGCCCCATGTTCTTTGACGAGATATGCACCAATCTGGTCTATCTTTAATCATACCCTCTATACGAGCTTGTCCCCAGCTAGGAGCCCAGCTAGTTTCTTTAATTGCTTCTATAGCCTTCTCTCGTAAACCTTCTTTTTCCATGCTAATAAACCATTGAGGTGTAGCTCTGAATATCAAAGGAGTTTTATGGCGCCAGCAATGAGGATAGCTATGTTTAAGTTTATCGAAGTTCATTAGACGCTTTTTCTCGCCAAGAAGTTCAATAACTCTATCATTTGCTTTAAATACAAATTCGCTAGCAAATAGTTTAGTGTTTTCGCTATAGCAGCCATTGCCTTTTACAAAAATCTCCATGGATAAATCATGCTCTTTCCCAAGAGTGAAATCCTCAACACCATGGGTAGGTGCTGTATGAACCATCCCTGTACCTGAATCATCAGTTACATGGTCACCATGTAAGATAGGTACATGGCGGCTATAGAAGGGGTGCTCTGCAATAATACCGATCAGTTTATCTCCACTTGTGCTAGCTATAATCTGAGAGTTTTCAATGGCATATCTTTTGAGTGTTTGCTCCACTAAATTCTCTGCCAAAATAATATAAAAGTCTTCGATTTTTATTAGACTATAGTTAAGTTGATTATTGACGGCAATCGCTTGGTTCGCTGGCAATGTCCATGGGGTAGTTGTCCAAATTATTGCAAAAGCATCATGGTTTAAAGATTCTAAACCAAAAGCTTTAGCAAGTTTCTCTTTGTCTTTGATTTTAAATTTAACATCAATTGCTGGTGAGATTTTATCTTTGTATTCGACTTCAGCTTCAGCAAGTGAGGATCCGCAGTCAGTACACCAGTGAACAGGCTTAAATCCTTTTGTTAGATGTTTGTTTTCGATTATTTTAGCTAATGTTCTAATCATATTAGCCTCATAGCTAAAGTCCATAGTCAAATAAGGCTGTTCCCACTGACCTAATACACCAAGTCTCTTAAAGTCTTTCTTTTGTATTTCTACTTGTTGTTTTGCATATTTACGGCACTCTTTTCTAAAAGCATCTTCAGATATTTTCTGACCAGCTTTGCCGTGTTTCTTTTCGACTTGTAATTCTATTGGTAAGCCATGACAATCCCAAGTTGGAATATAAGGAGCATCAAAGCCGCTCAATGTTTTTGATTTGACGATTATATCTTTCAGAATTTTATTAACAGCATGCCCAACATGTATGCTCCCATTAGCATATGGAGGGCCATCATGTAATACAAATTTATCGCGACCAGCAAAATGCTCTCTAATTTTCTTATAAATACCTTGTTTTTCCCATTTGTTGAGGATCATTGGTTCTTTGTTAGCTAAGTTGCCTTTCATTGAGAAAGAAGTTTTGGGAAGATTTAAGGTGTCTTTATAGTCACTCATTTGGATTCCTTAGGTATTTAAATAAGTTATGTTTGAAATTAAAATTACTTAAGCTCAAATTATAAAGTACAAAGATGATTATGTTAATAGATAAATTGCATAAAAAACATAGATAGTAACTAGTTTGTTTGATGGTTCTTTTTATAGAGGATAATCATTATTGAATAAATAAGTATAGAGCATTACCATGAAAATTTTTAAAAGGCTAGATTGTATTCTGAAAGTTTTAAATAGTTGAAAGAGAGTTCCAAATATAGTTTATTAGGTTTTGACGAAACTAAAATAAACGATAAGGAACTAAAAAATGCCAAAGCACTTAACTCTTTCAAATAGATATTGTATAGAAGAATTACTTAAATTAGGATACCAAACATCTCAAATAGCCAATAAAATTGGCTATAGTGAAAGAGCTATAAAAAAGGAACTTAATCGCACTAGTATAAATAGTGACTATAATGCTGAGATAGCACAGAAGCTATATCAAAGCCGCAGAACTTCAAATAATCATAAGCTATCCTGTAAAGTTAAAAAGCTAATAATAGCTTTGTTAAAAAAGAAGATATCTCCGGAACTTATTTGTGGTAGATTAAAACATGAGG
>NZ_WBSX01000098.1 GCF_009823375.1 Francisella noatunensis subsp. noatunensis
TCAAGAGATAGCTAATCAACTAAATATTTCACGTACAACTTTATATGATTACCTTAAGTTTAGAAAGGTTGTTGTTGGTAAGAATTATTAAAAAACCGAAAAAATGGAGGGCTCTGCAAACAACCCCTTATCAAAAATTGATAAGTATTATTTAAATAAGTATTTCTTTTGTGAAGGTTATTGTACTATTGGTTTTTGAGTAGGGCTCTAAAGAGTGCTTTTTAGTATCGGTTATGTTAAAATGTTGCCTATATGTTTTATCTTTGTTATAAGCGATAAGTAATGTCTATACCTACTAAAGAATCATCATCTATAAATATAGAAAAAGAACTGAAGCAATCTTACCTTGATTATGCTATGAGTGTAATCATTGGTCGTGCCTTGCCAGATGTAAGGGATGGTTTGAAGCCTGTTCACCGTCGTGTACTTTTTGCAATGAATGAGTTGTCTAATTATTATAATAGGCCATATAAAAAGTCTGCAAGGGTCGTCGGTGATGTGATCGGTAAATACCATCCTCATGGTGACACAGCAGTGTATGATACTATTGTTAGGATGGCTCAGCCATTTTCACTACGCTATACACTAGTTGATGGTCAGGGTAACTTTGGTTCTGTTGATGGTGACTCTCCAGCTGCGATGCGTTATACAGAGATTAGAATGCAAAAGCTTACTCATGAGCTTTTAATAGACATTGACAAGGAAACAGTAGATTTTTCACCAAACTATGACAATACTGAACTTGTCCCAGATGTATTACCAACTAGAGTTCCAAATCTTTTAATAAATGGTTCTTCAGGTATTGCTGTTGGTATGGCGACAAATATTCCACCACATAATATGACAGAAGTTATCAATGGGACTATGGCCCTTATTGATAACTCACAACTTACGATAGAAGACTTAATTCAATATATTCCAGCTCCTGATTTTCCTACAGGATCCTATATAAATGGTACGGATGGTATTTTAGAGGCTTACAAAACTGGTCGTGGTCGTGTGATTATGCGTGCCAAAGCTGATATTCATGAAGATGAAGCTTCTGGAAAGTCTCAGATTGTGATTACAGAAATACCGTATCAAGTAAATAAAGCTAAGCTTGTTGAAAAAATTGCAGAGCTTGTAAAAGATAAGAAAGTAACAGGTATATCTGAGCTTAGAGATGAATCGGATAAAGATGGTATTCGTGTCGTAATCGATCTTAAGAGAGATGAGTCTCCAGAAGTAGTTTTAAATACTCTTTATGCGCAAACTCAGCTTCAGTGTAGTTTTGGTATAAATATGGTTGCTCTTAGTGATAATAGACCTAAGTTACTGAATCTTAAAGAAATATTAGAACAATTTATTAAACACAGAAAAGAAGTTGTTACAAGAAGAACAATTTTTGAGTTAAGAAAGTCAAAAGAGCGAGCACATATTTTAGAAGGCTTGTTACTTTCACTGGCAAATATCGATGAAATGATTGAGCTTATTAAGGCTTCTCCAAGTCCTGCTGATGCAAAAGAATCTATACTTGCTAGATCATGGAATGGCTCTATGGTTAAGAGTATGCTTGAGGGAGTTGATGTTAAAATGTACCGTAAAGAAACTTTAGCATCTCATTATGGTATTCAAGCAGATAGTTCTTATAATCTTACAGAAGAGCAGGCTGAGGCAATACTTGCTTTAAGATTGCATAGATTAACAGGGTTAGAACAAGATAAAATTACTAATGAATTTAAAGAACTTATTGAAAGAATTAAATATCTAATAGGTATCTTAAGTGATGTAAGTGAGCTAATTCGTGTTGTAAAAGAAGAGCTTGTTGAGATTAGAGATAATTATGGAGATGAGAGAAAATCTGAGATTATTGTGTCAAGATTAGATCTTACAAGAGAGGATCTAATTACAGAAGAGGATATGGTTGTAACTCTGTCAATGGATGGTTATGTCAAAACTCAGCCACTTAGCATGTATAATGCTCAAAAACGAGGTGGTGTTGGTAAGTCTGCAACTAAGACTAAAGAAGAAGATAGTATCTTTAAACTAATACTTGCTTCAACTCATGACACAATGCTTTGTTTCTCTAGCTTGGGTCGAGTGTATTGGTCGAAAGTATACGATTTCCCTGTGGCAAGTAGAATTTCTAAAGGTCGACCTATTAATAATATTTTACCGCTTGAGAAGAATGAAAGAATAACTGCTTTAATGCCAATTTCTGAGTTTACGGAAGGCTGGTATGTGTTTATGTCAACTAAGCTTGGCAGGGTTAAAAAAGTTGATTTATCAGAGTTTGCTAGACCTCGTTCTACAGGTAAGATAGCTATAGGTTTAAATGATGGCGATGAGTTATCATATGTAGCTCTTACTGATGGTAATAAGCAGATTATGATGTTCTCAGATGCTGGTAAAGCTATTCGCTTTGGTGAGTTAGATGTAAGAGCTATGGGGCGTTCAGCAGCTGGTGTTACAGGTATGCGTTTACACGATAATCAAAAAATAGTTTCTGTAATTGTGACAAATCCAGATGAAGGAGTGGTTTTAGCTGCGACCGAGAATGGTTATGGTAAGCGTACTGCAGTATCAGCATATCGTAAAACTAAACGAGCTAGTCAAGGTGTAATTGCTATATCAACTTCCGAAAGAAATGGTAAAGTTGTTGTTGCGGTTCTTGTCGATAACGATGAAGACATCGTGATGATTACGGATAATGGAACATTAGTTAGAACATCATCTGACCAAGTTAGAGAATGTGGACGTTCTGCTCAGGGAGTTAGACTTATTAATTTAAGAAATAATGAAAAACTCATTAGCTTAAAAGTAGTTAAGCAAGAAGATGAAGAAACTCATGATGATCAGGAGTTAGAGTCTTCGGAAGCGACTGAGCAGAGTCAATAAGTTATATGCTAAAGAAAACGGTAACTATATTAGGAGCTACAGGTTCAGTTGGAGATAGTACGCTAGCTGTAATTAGAGAGAGTAATGATTTTGAGGTCTATGCCTTATCGGCTTTTAGTAATGTAGAAAAATTAGCGAAATTATGTAAAGAGTTCTCACCTAGATTCGCTGTAGTTTCAGATTTAGCGAAAAAGCAACAGTTACAAACTTTGGTATCAAATGTTACTGTTCTAGTTGGTGAAAATGCTTTAGAAAAAGTTTCTAGTGCGTCAGAAGTAGATATAGTAATGTCTGCTATAGTTGGTATAGCTGGTCTTAGGCCTACTTTTGCTGCAGCTAGAGCAGGTAAAAAAATTCTGCTTGCGAATAAAGAATCTCTTGTAACAGCAGGACATCTCTTAATTGAAGAAGTTGAGAAAAATAATGCTCAGCTTATACCTGTAGATAGTGAGCATAATGCTATATTTCAATGTATTGATAACCCTAGCAAGAAATATACAAAAGAAATAGACGAAATAGTTTTGACAGCATCTGGCGGACCTTTTAGGGATAAAGAGTTGAATGAGTTGATAGATATCACTCCTGCTCAAGCATGTGCTCATCCTAACTGGCAAATGGGACGAAAAATATCAGTTGATTCATCAACAATGGTAAATAAAGCACTAGAAGTTATCGAAGCATATTGGCTTTTTTCTGTTTCAGCTGATAAAATAGGCGTTCTGATTCATCCGCAGAGTGTAATTCACTCCATGGTTAAATATGTGGACGGTAGTTATATAGCGCAGTTGGGTGTACCTGATATGAGGACTCCAATAGCTAATTCAATGTACTATCCAAATAGAGGAACAGTTAGTGTTGATAAATTAGATTTTACAAAATATGAGCTTACTTTTAGAGAAGCATGTTTTAAAAGATTTGAGGCTTTAAAAATAGTTTTTGATAATTTAAGCAATAAAAATTATGTAGCAAATATAGTTTTTAACGCCGCAAACGAAGTTTTAGTAGCAGCATTTTTAAATGAAAAAATTAAGTATTTAGATATTATAGAAGTAAATAAAAAAGTAACAAAAGAGTTAATTTTTGAGAATCCAGTAAGTATAGAAGAAGTTTTTGAAATAGATAAAAAAACTCGAGAATATGTGGATTCTATTTTGGGGTAAATTGAGTGTTTTTTTTGAGAAAGAAGTTTGTATTAGCCTCTCTTCTTATGGGTATTGCATTAAATAGCTGGGCAGATAATGACAGTTTTATATTAGACAATGTCTCCATAAAAGGATTAGAAGGTTTACAGCGTGATGTAGTTAAAAGCCGAATTGGTTATAAAAAAGGTAGCTATATTACTCCGGAAGATACAAACCAAATTATTAACAATCTTTATGGTACTGGTTTTTTCAACAGCGTTGACCTGTATCGTAAAGGTAGCAATCTTTTCATTAATGTCAAAGAAAGACCTATTATTGCGGGCTTTAATTTTACTGGGAATAAAAAACTTAAAAAAGAAGATTTAGAAAAAGTCTTTACTGATGCGGGTATATATGTTGGTAATGTATATAACCCTAATACAATGTTTTTGCTTAAACAATCTTTATTAAATCAATATTCTATGATGGGGCTATATGGTGCTGAAGTTAACGAGAATATTAGAAAACTTCCTAATAATAGAATAGATATTAATATCACTTTTAAAGAGGGTAAGCCTGCAACTATAGACTCTATAAATTCTGTTGGTAATAAGAATTTTGATGATTCTGATTTGGGCAGTAGTATGGCTTTTCAAGTTCCATCTGTATGGAATCTATGGGGCTTTTTGTCATCATTTGATAGTTATTCTCCAGAGGGCATGAATCAGTCTGTTCAAGGTGTCACTAATTATTATCTTGATAGGGGTTATCTAGATTTCAAAGTTACTTCCAGACAAGCATCAATGTCAAAAGATCGTGAGCACTCATATATTACTCTTGATGTTGCTGAAGGCGAGGTATATAAGGTAGGGACTGTGACTCTAACAGGTAAATTTATCTTGCCAAAATCGGAGTTAGAGTCTTTGATAAAAATTAAGCAAGGCGAGGTTTTTTCTAAAAGTAGGCTTGTTGATACTGTTGAGGGTATAAAAACACTGCTAGGTAGTAAAGGGTATGCATTTGCTACAGTTAATCCTATTCCTACAATTGATAAGAAAAAACGTATAGTATCTTTTAAGTTTGTCGTAGATGCGGGTAAAAAAGTATATGTAAATCGAGTTAACTTTTTTGGAAATAATGTAACGAATGATTACGTATTTCGTAGGCAGTTACAGTACTATGAACAGAGCCAATATAATAAAGAAGCAATAGATAAGTCTCAAAGAAGATTGGATCAGTTACCATACGTTGCAGGTGCTGATATGGAGCTTGTGCCTGTAGAGGGTTCTGATGACTTGGTTGATGTTAACTACAATATCAAAGAGAGGAATGCAAACTCAATTAGTGGAAGCTTAGGTTTCTCGGATTTATATGGTTTCATGATTGGTGGTAGGCTTAATATGCCTAACGTTTTTGGTACCGGCAATACCTTTAATCTTAATGCGCAATTATCGATTCCATTCCAGCAGTTGGATATAAGCTATATTGATCCTTATTTTACTACTTCGGGCATTAGTCAAAGCATTTCAGCTTATATCAATAGATCAAACTTTGCAAAAACAAACGCTGTTGCAGCATATCGATTAGATACAATCGGTGCAAGGTTAATGTATGGTGTGCCAATATCGACATTTAGTAATGTTTCTGCTGGAATAACATTCGCAAATAATACGATTAACCAGTCACAAGGATTTGAGTCATCTATTGTGCAGTGGTTTATACAGCAACAAGGTGGAAGAAATAATTTTAATGAGCCTGCTTTAACTGCTGGTTGGAGTTTTGATAACTCCAATAAATATATGTTTGCGACTGATGGTGGTTCATTTGATATTAATGGTTCAGTTAACATCCCTGTTATCAGTAATATTGAAGCTTATAAAATTGAAGTTGGTGGTAAATATAATATTGCAATACCAAATACCGATATGTCAGCGCTAACAATCAGAGGTGGTGTGCAATATGGCGGAGGTTATGGTGGTACTGCTGAACTTCCTTTTTATGAAAACTTCTACGGAGGTGGTTGGGGAAGTGTGCGAGGCTTCTTGCAAGGTTCTTTAGGTCCACGTGATATAAATTTACAAAATGGTCAAGTAGGTAATTCAATTGGTGGTAACCTTAATATCTATAATAACTATGACTTGTTGTTTCCTGTACCATTCATAAAAGATAGTTCTAAGATGAGAATAGGTGCATTTGTGGATATTGGTAATACTTATACTACTTATGATTTGAAAGGAGTTGTAGCTCCTCAACCAAAACAAGAAACAACACCATCATTTACTAATCTTAAATATTCTGTAGGTGTTGAGTTTAGATGGGCTTCACCAATGGGTCCTTTAGCAGTTTCTATAGCTCAGCCATTCAATGTTCAGCCTGGTGATGTTACTCAGGTGTTCCAGTTCTCATTGGGTCAAAATTTCTAAAATAGCTTTATCTCTACTTAAATAATTATTTAACTAAATCTGCTAGATTGTATTCTCAATGTTTATAGAGATACCAAAATGTACTTCATTAGGTGTCAAGTAATTTAAACATTTCTTAGGTCTATTATTCAAGTCTATCTGTAACTTTCTAATGTATTGATGAGATATATTGTTAAAGTTAGTACCTTTAGGTATAAATTGTCTGATATACCTATTCATGTTTTCATTAGTACCTCTTTGCCAAGGACTGTATGGATCAGCAAAGAATACTTTGATGCCAGTCTTGCTAGTTAGCTTCTTATGTTTAGCAAACTCTTTACCATTATCAAATGTAGCTGTTAATATTTTATGACCATTAGATACTTTGTACAATATTCTATTGATTGAATTAGCTGTTCTATCTATAGACTTGGCTAAAATAGTAAATCTGCTAGCTCTATCGACCATTGTTACAATAGCACTTTTATGGTCTTTACCAACAATAGTGTCACCTTCAAAGTGATAAAGATTTTTTCTATTAGCACTGCTAGGTCTTTCAGAAATACTCGCTCTATCCTTTATCTTAACTTGTTTAGAGTCACCTTCTTTTTTGTATTTATATTG
>NZ_WBSX01000099.1 GCF_009823375.1 Francisella noatunensis subsp. noatunensis
TAGCTTTTTAACTTTACAGGATAGCTTATGATTATTTGAAGTTCTGCGGCTTTGATATAGCTTCTGTGCTATCTCAGCATTATAGTCACTATTTATACTAGTGCGATTAAGTTCCTTTTTTATAGCTCTTTCACTATAGCCAATTTTATTGGCTATTTGAGATGTTTGGTATCCTAATTTAAGTAATTCTTCTATACAATATCTATTTGAAAGAGTTAAGTGCTTTGGCATTTTTTAGTTCCTTATCGTTTATTTTAGTTTCGTCAAAACCTAATAAACTATATTTGGAACTCTCTTTCAACTATTTAAAACTTTCAGAATACAATCTAGCTATAATATCTGATTACTTCGGTTACATCATTTCAACTAGTTAAGAATATCTAATAACAAGTATCTTTCTTTTGCAAATACGAATAGTAGCTATGCAATATTGTAGATATAAAAGACACTCCACCATGATTATAATTCCAATACAAAATCAAAGTTTTTAACATAAAAATTAAAAAGGAAGTATCTTCATGATAAAGAAAACAATTATAACAAGCCTACTTATAGCATCATCAGCTATAACTTTCGCGAATAGCTCTGTCCCATCAAATACTAATTCAGCAAACTCTAGTGATAGAGTATGGCTGGATATTTAGATATTACTGCCATGGGCTCTGCTGATAGCGTAGATTTATCTCAAGTTGCTAAAGATGGCTACAACGAGGCTGTTATAGCATTTGCAACTATAGATGCAAATAACAATATATCGTTTAAAAGTGACTATGAAACTCTTGCAGCTAAAAAAATCCAAGAAGCAAAAAATGCTGGATTAAAAGCAATAGTTTCAGTTGGCGGACAAAGTAACGTTAACACTTATAATCCTAATGGCACTGATGCTAATAGACTTGCTCAAAATATAGTCAACTTCCTAAACAAGTATGGTCTAGATGGTATCGATTTCGATATTGAAATAGCAGAAACAGCAACAAACAATGGCATATACCTAAAAAATGTAATTACAAATATAAAAGATATCGATAGCTCGAAGCTAGTACATAATAGCTCCTCAGATTAATAATGATAAACTAGTCTCAACAGGTAACGATGAGTTTTATGCACCATTATTTAATGCAACTAATAAAGTCTTGGACCTAGTTGATTATGTATATGTACAAAACTACAACTCAGCTCCTGAGCAAAAGCCTAATTTTGTTCAAAATGCATATACACTAACCAAAAACTACATCGGAGCAAAAACTGCTAAAATAGTTATAGGTTATCCTACCGCTGCTCAAGGTGGTGGGGCTGCTACAGTATACTTTCCTCAGTTTGATGGTGACTTTGAAAATGTTCCTTCAAACTCTTCGGCCTTACAAACTTATGCTGCTATGGAGTCAGTATATAACAACCTAGGAAACATCCCTAAAGATACTAAATTTGCTGGTTTTATGGGCTGGTCTTTAAATGTCGATTATGTTCCAGAAACATATAACACAGGTTCAGTCAAATACCCTGCTCACGGCGTAGGCGACTTTAGTTATTATATGTCTCCTTGTGCTTTAGATAGTAACAAGTGTGCTAAAATCCCTGATGAAAAAGAAACTCCAAAGACAGCAACTATTCTTGTACACAACAATAGTCCAAAGTATGGTTTTGATGGAGAAATCACTTTCACAAGCTCTAATGGTAGCATAAATACGCCGGGATACGTATCTCCAACAGGTGGTGCTGCTTCAGCCACGTCTCCTATTGGAACAAGTATAACTGTAGCACCAAAAATAACATGATATGCAAAACCACTAAGCTGTCCTAATAAAATAGACACCACTAAATATTCACGCGCTGAAATATATGTGGCTGACAATCCATCAGCTCCTGGAGCATTAGCTATTAACTGTGATTTTGGTAATTAAAAAATTTCCTCTTAAATCTCTATATGATTTTACCAATATTAATATCTTTAGTTTAGCTAGCTTTCTTTGATATACAATAACGCAAATAAGCTTCTTATATGATAAAATTATGAGACTATTATTCTAATTTTTAATTATTAAATGTCTAAAAAAATAGTTCTTACAGGTATAACACCTTCTGGCACACCTCATCTAGGAAATTATATAGGCGCTATTAAGCCTGCAATAGAAATGTCTCAAAGTAATGAATACAATTGTATGTATTTCATAGCTGATCAACACTCATTAATAAAGCTTTGGGATAAAAAACTACGCCAGCAATATATATATGAAATAGCTTCTTCATGGTTAGCATTAGGACTTGATCCTACAAAAGCTTCTTTTTATCGTCAATCAGATATACCTGAAATCATGGAGCTAACATGGATTATCAGTACAACTACTGCTAAAGGCTTATTGAACCGTGCTCATGCATACAAGGCATTAGTAGACCAAAATATTCAAGAGGAAAATGCTGATCCTGATAAGGGCATAACTATGGGTCTGTTTAACTACCCTATCCTTATGGCAGCAGATATTATAATGTTTGATGCAAACTTAGTTCCTGTGGGAAAAGATCAGATCCAACACATTGAAATTGCTCGTGATATTGCAAATAGATTTAATCATATATATAAAAATCAAATACTAAAAGCACCTCAAGCCCTAACTAGTGAAGACAGTCAAACAATACTTGGTTTAGATGGTCGTAAAATGTCAAAGAGTTATGATAATACTATACCTATATTTTCTACAAAGAAGAAGCTTAGAAAACAAGTTATGAAAATCATCACAAACTCTCAAACACCTGAAGAAAAAAAAGATCCAAAGAACTGTACTGTATTTGCAATATATAAAAGTATTGCTACCAAGGCTGAAGTTTCTTCTTTAGAAGAAAAATACTTAGCTGGTGGATTAGGTTGGGGAGATGCCAAGCAAATACTTTTTGAAAAAATAAATAAATATTTGACAGATGCACGAGAGAAATATGATTACTACATTAATAATCCCAAAGTTGTAGATGATATTCTTAATCAAGGTGCAGAGAAAATGCGCCCTCTAGCTATGAATAAACTTAGCGAAATTAAAGATTTAATAGGAATGTAAAATGATGCAGAGGTTAGATAATATAATTATAGCTAACTATAGCATTCATTCTTTGGCTCTTATATGCTGGGCAAAGAAAAATTTACACAATAACTTTTGCGTATTATCTGTAGATACTGGTTTTGCTGCTGAGAATTGGAATAGCTATTTAGGTAATGTATTCGCGTGGTTAAAAAATGAAGATATCGAGTTTTATCACCTAAAATCAGAAAACTCTTTTCAAGAATTAGTTAAAGCACGTAAGCAATTTCCTTCTCAGAAATTTAGCTGGTGTGCTGGCTTCTTAAAAGGTATCACACTGTTAAACAAAATTGATGAAATTGATCCTGATGCTGAAGCTACGATACTTCTGAGTCATCGAAAAGACTTATCAAAAGTTTCACAACTTTTGAAAAACCTGAAAGAAGAGGAAAAATATGACTATAGATCACTAGAGTACCCTTTATTAGATCTAAATCATGATGATATTTTAGAATTGACTAAAAAGCTGCCTTTTAAAGCGTTTTACCATAGCCTTGAATGTCAACCTTGTATACACTTAACACAACAAGAGTTTGAAAAGATAGCAAAAGCAGATATAAAAAAAGTTTCAGTATTAGAAAATGAAAAAAATAGCTTTATGTTTAATAATACACATTTCAACAAATTAGATAGCCATGCTTTTATTCATGGCAATATTTTAGAAGAATTATCAAAAGCCTGTAGTTGGGAATATAGCTGTGGGCTGTAGGGGAATAATATGAGTGAGTTTTTTTTATTTAGTTTGCTTACTGTTGTAGCTGCATTGATGAGTTACATCAATACAAAATTTCTGAAACTACCTAAGGCAATAGGACTAACTATATTATCAATAACCTTTTCGGCATTATGTGCCTCTTTTCTTAGTCCATCAAACTTTTTAGTAGTTGCTCTATCTAGTTTTGACTTCAAAAAAACAGTCTTAGATGGAATGCTGTCTTTCCTATTGTTCGCAAATGCTCTGCACTTCAATATGATCGATCTTAAAAAAGAACTTAAAGCCATATTTGGACTTGCCAGTATTGGTTTAATTTTGTCTGCTCTGACAACAGCCATTCTAATCTATGGATTCTGTATTCTGGTTGGTTTTGATATAAGCTTTGGGTACTGTTTGGTATTTGGTGCGCTTATTTCACCTACCGACCCAATAGCTGTCATTAGTACCCTTGCTGGTAATAAATCGATTCCAAAACACCTAAAAACACGCGTTGTTGGTGAATCATTGTTTAATGATGCTACTGGTATTGTATTATTTGTAATACTTTCAAATATAGTATTTTTTGGTAGTGGAGGAGACTTCGATCAAGGAATAACTAGCTCTGGTGTCAACTATGTTTGGATTATTACTAAGCAGATTGGTATTGAAGCTGGTGGTGGAATACTTCTTGGATATATATTTGCAAAAATAGCTTTAATCTTCCTAAAAACAAATGATGATTCTGAGACATCAATTTTTGTAACACTAGCTATAGCTAGTATGGGTTATGTGATTGCTCACAGTTTACACGTATCGGGACCAATTGCCATGGTTGTTGCAGGTCTAGTTATAGGTAATAGTCTTTCTGATCGTAAAAAAACTCATCCAAATCAGGTTGAAAAGATTGATAAATTTTGGATGATTATCGACAATATGTTGAACTCGTTTTTATTCATATTGATAGGTCTAGAACTAACTAGCATACCTTTCGATCATGGAGCTTTCTGGGTTGGTGCTGTCGGTATATTTATTGTAACATTTGCTAGATTAATCAGTATCTCAATCCCTATAACCGTTATAGATAAAAAACTATCTAGAGCATCTGCTAGAGACAACCTACTTGTTGCATGGTCTGGAGTCCGAGGGGGAATATCTTTGGCTTTAGCACTATCACTGCCTGATGAAGGTCATGTTATAGTTAGTATAACTTATACAGTCGTAATACTATCAATATTAGCGCAAGGTTCTACATTGAAGATAGTTCTAAATATGATCTATCCTCATAACCCAACCAAACAAGCAGCAAACACATCTACCGAGCTAAAATAAATCAACTATCCTTCTTTTTGCATTCTATGATGCTGCTGATGAAAACTTTTGACTAACTCTTTACGCTGCTGTTTTGCTATATGATGAAACTCTTTGATAGTAAGACTTCCATCATCTTCAAAGGCAGACTGAATAGTATCTTGTGAATAGGGAACGTTTATACAAGAAAATATAAAAACAACCAATAAAAAAATCTTTCTCACTATTTCAACTAACTAATAATTACTTTGTAAACGTCTATTATTAGCGCCATTTTCAGCATACATACTTTGCCCCATAGTTGATGACATCAAACTATGATATTGATAGTTTCTACCATAAAAATCAAAATAATTATCTGTAAACTCTTCTGGGAAAGCTGCTTGTAGAGTATCTTGATATGGCTGTGAATAATCTGCATAACCTTCTTGTTGCTGTCTGTTACCACCCCATACAATTTGTTTTGGAATATTATCGGCATTTATTACAGGTGATAGCATCATCTGCCAAGTTCAACTTAGTTGCTCCTTTTGACGGAGTATTAGTTAAACTCTGGCACTCCGTTACTATATGATTCATAAACAGCACAATACCCATTTAGACTGATTAATGTAATAGTAACTAATATAAATAATCTCATCCTAGCTCTTTATAAAATTATTATTATCCTTTAATATTGCCAAAGCTTGTTCATAATCACAATCATTTAATATCATTACAATCGCTACTTTTACAGACTTATTAGCTTTCATATAAAAATCTTGAGCTGTCACATAATCAACCCCTGTTGCCTCACAAATGATATTCTTAGAGCGCTCAACTAATTTTTCATTAGTTGGTTTAACATCAACCATCAAATTTTGATACACTTTGCCAACCGATACCATAGATAACGTTGATATTATGTTTAAAATAAGTTTTTGTGTTGTTCCCGCCTTAAGCCTAGTTGACCCAGTCAAAACTTCAGGACCAGGTACTGCCTCAACACTATAATCAGCATAACTAGATATCTTAGCTTGCTTAGTACAGCTAATCGCAATAGTAGTAGCATCGATAGAATTTGCATATTCAAGAGCCCCTATAACATAAGGTGTTCTTCCACTAGCTGCGATACCTATTACAACATCCTTATCTGTCAAATTTATTCTTAGCAAATCTGCTTTACCAAAATTAGGATTATCCTCTGCACCCTCTTGGGCTTGAATGAAAGCTTTTTCACCACCTGCGATTAATCCAATAATAGTATTATAATCAACACTAAATGTTGGTGGACATTCAACAGCATCAAGTATTCCTAATCGACCACTTGTTCCCGCACCTACATATATGATTCTACCGCCTTTTTTCAAGGCCTGTGATGTAACCTCGACTATCTTAGCAATATTTAAACTTTGCTCTTTTAATGCTTCAATCACACCATACTCTTCATCTATCATTAGATTCACAGACTCTTGGACTGACATCGAATCAAGGTTAAAGCTTCTTGGATTTCTTTTCTCTGTATTTATATTTTTTAACATACTCTATTTTAACTTCCTTAACAATTCCTAATGGGTAGAGATATTTACTTTCTAAATAAACTGGAGCGGCAGGTTCTATTTCTTCCTCCTCAGCTTTCTTATTTTTCTTTGCTTGCTCTTTCTTTCTCTCAGCTATTGATTTTGATTTATTTCTAGATTTATTTGACTTATCATTAACTTCAGACTTATCTTCAGGTTCTGCTTCATCACCTAACTCATCTTTTATTTCTTGAGCTTTAAAATCTAATGCTTCTGATTGAATATATATTTTATTAACTGCTAGATTGTATTCTCAATGTTTATAGAGATACCAAAATGTACTTCATTAGGTGTCAAGTAATTTAAACATTTCTTAGGTCTATTATTCAAGTCTATCTGTAACTTTCTAATGTATTGATGAGATATATTGTTAAAGTTAGTACCTTTAGGTATAA